>ONXZ01000138.1 GCA_900321905.1 uncultured Eubacteriales bacterium | reverse complement strand
ATTATACCACAGGTTTAAACACCTGAAAGCATAACAATTATTTAGGAAAGGAGACATAATTAAAATCACCACCTTTCTGTGATTTTAATTATACGTGATTTTATGAAAAACAAGGTTGGCGCTCTCGGTGGCAGAATTTGGAGTTCGATTATTCTTTTTGGACTTATAGGGCAGATTGCGTGGGTTGTTGAAAATATGTATTTTTCACGCTTTATGCAAAACGAGATTACCCGCGCTCCATATGCAACAACGCTGATGGTCGCATTTTCCGCAATATTTGCAACGCTCTCAACGCTCATTGGCGGCGCATTGTGTGATAGAAGCGGCAAGCGCAAAGTATTCGTCAGCGTAGGCTACATAGTCTGGGGATTTACGATTATGATGTTTGCGCTTGTTCCAATGAAACCGAGCGGCGACAAGGTATTGCCTATGGTTATTCTCGTTGTTGTTATGGACTGCATTATGTCTGTTATCGGCTCAATCAGCAACGACGCTGCGTTTAACACCTGGGTAACGGATATTTCTAACACAGCAAACCGCGCAAGGGTTGATACTGTTCTTGCAGTTATGCCGCTGTTCGCCCTCGCAGTAGTTTTCGGCGGCTTTGACAGTATGACTAACGCCGACGCAACGCAGGCTGACTGGAAAAAGTTTTTTATCTGCCTTGGTCTTATTACGACTGTCGGCGGTCTGTGCGGTCTGTTTTTGATGAAAGATAAAGCGGGCATTAAGCCGAATAAAGAAAATTCCTTTGTTTCAGACTTTATCTACTCGCTCAAACCGTCAGTGATTCGGCAAAACAAAATGCTTTACTGGTGCCTTTGCGGCTTTATGATTGCTTCAATCTCTTATCAGGTCTATGTTAACTATCTTTTCAACATCGTTGAAGGAACGATGAAAATATCAAATTACATTATACCAATTGGCATAATTATGCTTGTATCGGCAGTCGGCTCGGTTGTCGTGTCAAGCCTTATGGATAAGTACGGCAAGCGCAAATTCTATTATCCCGTAATAACTGTCGGCATTATCGGCGCAGTGGTTATATGGGCGTCAAAGTTCTTTATCGGCAAAAATCAGACTGCACTAACTGTAGTGTTGATTATTGGCGGAATTATGGCAATCGGCGTTAATCTTATAATGTCGGGACTGTTCACCGCGTCATACAGAGATTACATACCCGAAGGCAAAGAAGGTTTGTTCCAGGGGTGCCGAATGGTTATGTATGTTCTTGTGCCGATGATAATAGGTCCGCTTGTATCACAGTTCATTATAAACACGGCAAACAGGGGAGTTACAAATGACGCGGATATTGTTTATCCTATGGAATTATTCCTCGGCTCGGCAGTCGTAATGTTACTCTGTTTTATCCCTGCAAAAATTGTGCGAGATAATGAAAAAGAACATCACGAGGAACTTATGAAAAAAATCAAATAACATAATATATTGTAGATAAACCGCGAATGATTTAAAAATTCGCGGTTATTTTTCTACAATTTTACTTATATGTACATAACGCTATTGTAATATTACACAAATAGTGATATAATAATCTCGTAAAATATGTTCAATATCACAATAAGAAAGGGGCTATTCTATGTTCGATGTTATAGTTATCGGCTGTGGCATTATGGGCGCTTCTGTGGCATACTACCTCAGCAGATATAATTTAAGAGTCGGCGTGCTTGAAATGCACAACGACGTATGCTGCGAAACCACAAGGGCAAACAGCGCGATTATTCACGCAGGTTACGACCCGAAACCCGGCACAAAGTGTGCTACATTTAACGTGCGAGGCAACGAACTTGCAAAAGAAATTTGTGAAAAGTTAGATGTTGCATACAAACAAATCGGCTCGCTCGTTGTTGCGTTCAGCGACAGCGAACTTGAAACGATTAAGGAACTCTACAACCGAGGCGTTGAAAATAACGTTCCCGATATGCGCATTGTAGACCAAAAGGAACTGCGCGAAATGGAGCCGAATATCGCTGACGAAGCGCTCGGCGCGCTCTATGCGCCTACCGCCGCTATTGTTAACCCGTGGGAATACGGTATTGCTATGGCTGAAACCGCTGTTAATAACGGCGCTGAAGTTTTCCTCAGCACGAAGGTTGAGGATATCAAGCGTGACGGCGATATGTGGAAACTTATCACAAATAACGGCGAATATACGGCAAAATACGTTATCAACGCAACAGGCGTGTACAGTGATGATATTCACAACATTGTTGCAGAGCCTACATTCAAAATCACACCAAGTGCAGGTGAGTATTATCTGCTTGACAAAGTTGAGGGAACGCGTGTAAATCACGTTATTTTCCAGTGTCCTAACGAACTCGGCAAGGGTGTTCTTGTTGCGCCTACAGTTCACGGCAACCTGATTGTAGGTCCTAACGCCATACCTTCAGCAAAAGACGATACTTCAACTAAAACCTCTTCGCTCGACTTTGTGCGTGAAAAGGCAGTTAAATCAATTCCGTCAATCAACTTCCGCGAAAATATACGCAATTTCACAGGCGTGCGCGCTAACAGCGACGCTGACGACTTTATTATCGAATTTGCAGCCGACAATTTTGTTGACCTTGCAGGTATCAAGTCGCCCGGTCTTTCTGCGGCTCCTGCAATAGCGCAGGAGGTTATCTGTATGCTTGCGGAAAAGGGTATGCCACTTAATGAAAAAATCGGCTTTATTGACGAGCGCACACATATCAGATTTAAAAATCTGACAGAGGAAGAAAAGAATAAACTTGTTGCAAAGAACTCCGCATACGGCAGAGTTGTCTGCAGATGCGAAACTATCACCGAAGGCGAGATTATTGAGGCCTGCAAGTCACCGATACCGCCGGTGTCGCTCGATGGCATCAAGCGCCGTGCAGGTACAGGCATGGGCAGATGTCAGGGAGGTTTCTGCGGACCGAAAGTGCTTGAGATAATGGCAAACCACTACGAGATTCCGTTTGAAGATATTCTACAGGACGATACAGGTAGTTACATCCTGACAGGTGAAACAAAGGCAAGGAGGGACTAAAGTTATGACATATGATTTAATAGTTGTCGGCGGCGGTCCAGCAGGTCTTGCCGCAGCGCTCGCCGCGCACGAAAAGGGACTTGATAACATTCTTATTGTTGAACGTGACCGCGAACTCGGCGGTATCCTCAACCAGTGTATTCACAACGGTTTCGGACTGCATTATTTTAAGGAAGAACTTACAGGGCCTGAATACGCAGGGCGTTTTATAAAAATGCTTGAAGGCACAGGTATCAAAGTTATGTGCGATACTATGGTGCTTGAAGTTACGCAGGACAAAACTGTTCACTGCATTAATCCTGAAAACGGCTATCAGATACTTGAAGCAAAATCTATTGTGCTTGCAATGGGTTGCCGCGAGAGGACGAGGGGTGCAATATCAATCCCCGGCACTCGTCCGGCAGGCGTACTGACCGCAGGCGCGGCGCAGAGATTTGTTAATATCGAAGGTCATATGGTCGGCAAGAAAGTTGTGATTCTCGGCTCGGGCGACATTGGTCTTATTATGGCGCGTCGCATGACTCTTGAGGGCGCAAAAGTTCTTGCGTGTGTTGAGGTTATGCCTTATTCAGGAGGTCTGCAAAGGAACATAGTGCAGTGCCTTAACGACTTTGATATTCCTCTTTATCTGTCGCACACAATCATTGATATACGCGGCAAGAACAGGGTAGAGGGCGTTACAATTGCCGATGTCGGACCTGACAGAAAGCCGATTAAAGGCACGGAAATTGACTTTGACTGCGATACTGTGCTTCTGTCTGTTGGTCTTATCCCTGAAAACGAACTTACAAGAACTGCAGGCATTGACATTGTTCCCGGTACAAACGGTGTTGCTGTTTGGGAGAATATGGAATCCTCCTGCGAAGGAATTTTTGCAAGCGGCAATGTTGTACATGTTCACGACCTCGTTGACTATGTTACAGGCGAAAGTCAGAAAGCAGGACGCGCTGCCGCTGAATACGTTAAACTCGGCAGCCGTTCAAGAGAACACGCTATTACCGTTAATGAAGGCGATGGCGTAGGATTTATCGTTCCGCAAAAAATCCACCGTGAAGCAATGGACGCAGAAATATTTTTCCGTCCGCGCAGGATATTCGGCACAAGTATTGTGTCTGTTATGGACGGCGACAAGCCTGTTGCAAAACTCAAAAGAGCGCATATGGCACCGGGTGAAATGGAACGCGTTAAACTGTCAAGAGCGCTTCTTGATGCAATCGAGGGCGACTCAATCACAGTAGTGGCAGAGGAGGTAGAGTAATGACTGAACTTATTTGTATCACTTGTCCGAGAGGCTGTCACCTCACTGTTGATGAGGATAATAACTATGAAGTTACAGGTAATGCCTGCCCACGCGGTAAAACTTACGGTTACAACGAGGTCACTAACCCGCAGAGGGTTGTAACCTCGACTGTACGCACAAACAGCAAGATTGAGCCGCGCTGTCCTGTTAAGACAAACGGCACAATTCCAAAGGGCAAGATGTTTGAAGCAATGGCTATGCTTGATGATATCACCCTGCAAAAGCCTATTGAAGTCGGTCAGACTGTTATTGAAAATCTGTTTGATACCGGCGTTGATTTTGTAACCTGCAAAGCAATAGAAAAATAAAGAATGGGGCGGTTTATAACCGTCCCATTTCTCTTGTCATATGTTTATTTCTTTTTATTCGGGTCTTTCATAGTGAGTGAAATTCGTTTTCTGTCAACGTCTGCGCT
>ONXZ01000160.1 GCA_900321905.1 uncultured Eubacteriales bacterium | reverse complement strand
GAAATACGGCTGAATTGAGTTTTTTAATAAGGTATGGATTGTTGCAAAGGATAAGACCGCCGCGAGGACCGCGAAGCGTCTTGTGAGTTGTGGTTGTAACAACATCTGCCCACGGGAACGGTGACTGGTGGAGTCCTGCCGCTACAAGGCCTGCGATATGTGCCATATCAACCATAAACATAGCGCCGTTAGCATGTGCGATGTCCGCCATTGTTTTAAAATCAATCTCACGCGGATAAGCAGAAGCGCCTGCTACAATGAGTTTTGGTTTGTTTTTGATAACAAGTTTGTTGAATGCGGTATAATCAATATATCCGTTTTCATCAACGCCGTAAGGGATAAAGTTGAAATACTTACCGCTGATGTTAACAGGAGAACCGTGTGTAAGGTGTCCGCCGTTGTCAAGGCTCATACCCATTACAGTGTCGCCCGGCTTGAGCAGTGCAAAATAAACTGCCGTGTTTGCCTGTGCGCCTGAGTGAGGCTGAACGTTTGCATACTCGCAACCGAACACTTCGCAAGCTCTTTTGATTGCGATTTCTTCAACAACGTCAACATACTGACAGCCGCCGTAATATCTCTTTGACGGAAGTCCCTCTGCGTACTTGTTTGTAAGCACTGAGCCCATTGCCGCCATTACCTGCGGTGTAACAAGGTTTTCAGACGCGATGAGTTCAATATTCTCACGCTGTCTTTTGAGTTCAAGCGACATTGCGTCAGCAACCTCTTTGTCAGTCTCGGCAACCTTGCCGATTGAATCGTAGTAATCAGAAAACATACCAATTACCTCCCATACCAAATTTTCACACATATTTTAACATATATACAATAAATATACAATATTAAAAAAATTAAAAATAATAGTAAAAATTTTCAATTTCTTGTGGAAATCTTATAAAAGATGTGTTATAGTATAAGTCAATCGGGGTGTAGCGCAGCTGGTAGCGCACTTGACTGGGGGTCAAGGGGTCGTGGGTTCAAGTCCCGTCACTCCGACCAATAAAAGAGTAGTGACCGCAAGGTTGCTACTCTTTTATTCATTGAATACGGGACTTGAACCCGCGAGGGTCTGAGCGTTAAGAAAACAGTCCGGCGGACTGTTTTTAGCGAGGAGCGGTGAGGCGGGTACCGAACGCGCAGCGTTGGGTCGCCGAGCCATCAACTGCAAGCATAGCGAAGTAGTTGGCAAGTCCCGTCACTCCGACCAAATAAAGCAGGTTTTTAACCTGCTTTATTTTTATGCAAATTGCTCTAAATGCGCTTAAACAGACACTATCATCCGCAATTTGCAAAAATCCGAATGGCTTACTTGGGTTGCCATTAGTTGACTTGAGTTTGTCTGAACGTCAACCGCTTGCCAACCACTTTGCAAACAAAAACCTCGGCAGCTCGCCGAGGTTTTATATGTGTTAAATATCATTTCTAATCATATCAGCCAGTTTTAAAAATTCTGCTCCTTTTATCAGTGCAATACCCTGCGCTTCATCACCAAGAACGACAAGAGAATCTCCGGTTTTAATATCAAACGTTTTTCTTGCCTTTGCAGGAATAACTATCTGTCCTTTTTCCCCAACCTTTACTATTCCGAAAAGGTGTTTACCCTTTGGAGGTACGTTCATTCCCATATTGTTCTCTGCTTCGTAATTGGCTAAATCATCAAGCGAAACGCCGAATATTTCTGAGAGTAATTTGCATTTTTCAAGGTCGGGAACCGTTTCTCCGCTTTCCCATTTTGCAATCGACTGGCGAGAAACATTGATTTTTTCAGCGAGTTCCTCCTGCGTCATATCGTGTAGCTTTCTTAAATTTGCAAGGTTATCTTTAAACATCTTTTTTCTCCTTAGCAATACCGATTACTGCCCATCTGATAAATGGTATCTTTGAAATAATCTCATTTAAAAGTAATCCGCCTGCAAAACCGCATACAAGCACTATTAAATATATAGGCAAGGCGGATAATTCCGTATATTTTGTCAGCAAATACGCACTTGCGGACAGCGGCAAATAATGAAAAATATACAATCCGTAACTGCGTTTGGTCATAAACGACGATATTTTTGTTTGACGATTATACCACTTATAAGCACTACCCAAAATGGCAAGGCAGGCGCTCCAACCGTAAGCAATGGCAGGAATACTGTTAAAGGTTGGGTTTTCAGCATAGTTATCACCGAAATGCAAATACAGATATACACCGCCGAGAAGGGCAGTAAGTATAATCAGAGGAACACACCATTTACTTATTCTTTCGATTATCTCATCGTGAGCGAACACAAAATAGCCGAGCAGGAAGGTCATCCCGTAAATGCCGAAACGGTACGCAACTATCACGGGCGTGTTGAGAACAAAGCTTGATGCGTATACAGGTATTACAAGGGCAATAGCAATGATTATATTTACTTTGCCGCAAAGTCCGTAAAGCTTTCCTTTTTCAAAATGTCTTATAAGCGCAATCACCATTGAAAACAGCCAGAGCGTCTGAATAAACCACAGAACACCGGTGCCTGAAATCGCCATAATCGGATACAGCATAAATTTTGGCGCTTCAACTTTATCAAACGCACCGCTAAGCTGCATATTGAAATAACCCTGTATCCACTGAAAAACAAATAAACCGATAGTTGAAGGTACAAGCAGCTTTACCGTTCTTGATTTAACAAATTCTTTAACTGTATGCTTTTCAAGATAGTAGCGTGAACACATTCCCGCCACAATAAACAGCAAAATCATCATCCACGGATAAAGAAGATACTGCAGTGCATCCTGATACTGAACATCTTTAAACGGTCCCACAACACCTGCCTTCGCTTCGCCGTTAAACATATAAATAACATGAAAGATAACTACGCACACAATTGTGAGCCACCTTATGTTATCAAGGTAGTACTTTCTCATATTACTCCCACCTTTGCTATTATTCTTAACATCATTATAGCAAACTGCGTTTTTATTGTACATAAACTAATGTAAACATTTTTGGGGTAATAATGTTAAAAAAAGTGGCAAGTCATATTCATTTATACCCTCCTTGACCTGCACCAGTCAATAAGAACGGATTTCATAACTTTAAAGTTTTTACCGACCTTGATAGTCGGGAAGTCCTCACGGTAAAATAATTCTCTCGCAGCCCATTGTCAACCGCAAGCCAACCGCCTTGCATTAAACAAGGAACACGTTTGGACGACACTTCGACTAAACAAAAAAGCAGTAACCGCAAGGTTGCTGCTTTTTTATTTATACCAGTATCTTTGTAATCGTTACAACGTTCTGACCATCTTTGTACTCGTAGGTCATATCGTCCATATACTTTTTAACAATGAAAATGCCGAGTCCGCCGATTTGACGTTCAGACGCCGAGAGCGTTATGTCAGGGTCCTCTTTTTCAAGCGGATTATAGGGTTTGCCGCTGTCTGTGAGGGTCAGCACCATACGCTTCGGTTTTTCAAGCACGTCAACGATGAGCGTTATTTCGCCCGTTTCAGGGGCATAAGCGTAGCGTGCAACGTTGCTCATAAGTTCGTCGAGCGCAATGCTCATTTGCATTTTGATTTTCTCAGGGCAGCCTGTGCTGTCTAAAATCTCAGACACAAATTCCGTTGCTTCTTCAATTCTTTCAATCTCTGCAGGTAGTTTAATTTTCTTCATTATCTTTTCCCTCCTGCATATAACGTTTAAATTCTACGCAAAGCATAGTGATGTCGTCAAACTGCGGTGCCTCGCCAACAAAGACTTCAATATCCTTTTTAACCGCGCCGAGAATATCGTAAGTTTCGGAATTCTTAACGCTGTTAAGCGCAAGTTCAAGGCGTTCCATACCGTAGAGATTGTTGTTGCTATCTGTGGCTTCCGTTACGCCGTCGGTGTACTGAAATACCTTGTCGCCCGGCGCAAGGGTTGTGGTGCCGCTTTTGTACATCATATCTTCCATACCTGCAAGAACAAATCCCGGCTTGATGATGAAAGGCTCAAACCTGCCGCCTGAGCGAGCAATGAACGGCGGCTCATGACCTGCGTTAACATAGCGGAACTCGCCTGTAACAAG
>ONXZ01000254.1 GCA_900321905.1 uncultured Eubacteriales bacterium | reverse complement strand
ACATTGTTACTTCCTAAATTAATTATTTTCATATTATTATAACATTATTAGGCAGTTGTTGCAACAAGTATTTTGATACACTATATATTGTGGTTAGACAGAAATAAAAAGAGTCTTGCGGTGTCCTTCTTTACGAAGGACACCCCAAGACCCTTGATATTATAAATTTAGCCATTAACTGCCGTGCCGCAAGACGGGCAAACTACTGCGCCCTCTGCAAGCGGTGTTCCGCAATTTGTGCAAAACGCAGCCTTTGCAGGCTGTGCAGGTTCTGCAGGTGCAGGTGCCGCTGCAACAGGCTGTGCAGGTGCCTCTGCAGGTGCAATCGGCTGTGTAGGCTGGTCAATGTCAGCACTCTGTGCAGGCTCATATGTCTGTGCAGGCTCAACAGGCTGAACAGGTGTGTATTGCTGTGCCGGCTGAACAGGCGCATACGGCTGTGCAGGCTGCTGCTGAACAGGTGCATACGGCTGTGCAGGTTGCTGCTGAACAGGTGCATATGGTTGTGCAGGTTGCTGTGGCTGACCCTGGAAACCGCCCATATCTACGCCGCCTTTTGGGTTAGGACCGAACTTGTTGTCGCCCGGGTCGCTGTCTGTAACAAGCGCGATAAATACGATAATCCAGCCGACAAACGGAATCAGACCAAGAAGATAATATGTCCACTCCTTGCCGGTGTCGTGCAATCTGCGGATTACAAGACCAAGTTGAAGCACAAATTGTGCAAGTGAGAGTAATGAGTTTACTGTAGATGCCACTGTGCTTTCACGACCAAACGCAGCGGAAAGAATACCCACAATAACGCCCACACAAACTGTGTTAAGGATTACAACTCTCCAAAAATCTGAACGTCTTGTTCTTCCGTTAAAGTTAAACAGATTGTTGAAGAACAATTGATAAGATTCTGCCAATGATTTTTTAGGTGCCATAATACCCCTCCTAATTTTATTTACAATAATAGTATAGCAGATATTACCAGCCATTTCAATACAAAAAAGCGGCGAGGATATAATTCCTCGCCGTACTATGTTAAATTAGAGAAGTCCGTCCCAGGTGTCAACCTCTTTAGCCTTCATTTCCTCTTCGTCAAACCAGTGCTGCGTTACTGATTTGCTCTCTGTAAAGAATCTGTAAGCGTCCTTGCCGAGGCAGTGGAGGTCGCCGAAGAACGACTGCTTGTGACCGCTGAAAGGAACAAAACCAACAGGTACAGGAATACCAACGTTGATACCAACCTGACCGCCGTCAGTGTATCTTGCAAACTGGCGTGCATAGTAGCCGCTCTGTGTGTAGATAACCGAGCCGTTAGCATATGGGTTAGCGTTCATAAGCGCAAGACCTTCGTCAAAGTCCTTAACTCTCTTAATGCAAAGTACAGGACCGAAAACTTCCTCGTCGCCGATTGTCATATCAGGTGTAACGTGGTCAAATACTGTAGGACCTACAAAGTAGCCGTTCTCGTAGCCTGCAGGGAGTTCAGGATTTCTGCCGTCAACAACAAGTTCTGCGCCCTCGTTGATACCCTTTTCAATATCAGCAAGAACTTCCTTGTAGTGCTTTTCGTAAGTAATTGGGCCAAGACGAGTACCTTTGTCCCATGCAGGACCGCAGTTAACTGACTTAATCTGCTTTTTGAGTTCTGCAACAAATTTGTCGGCAATGCTCTCCTGTACAACGCAGGCAGCGAGAGCCATACATCTCTGACCGCCGCAACCGAATGCAGAGTTGATAACGCCTGCAACAGTTCTCTCAAGCGCACAGTCCTCAAGAACAAGCGCATGGTTTTTAGCCTGGCAGAGAGCCTGACATCTCTTACCGTTTGCAGCAGCCTTTTCGTAAATCTTAAGACCGACAGGCGTTGAGCCAACAAAGGTGATACCCTTAACTGCCGGGTGTTCAAGGATAGTGTTAATCTCGTTTCTTGAGCAGGTTACGATGTTGATAACGCCGTCAGGAATACCTGCTTCCTTGTAAAGTTCGCCGATACGCATAGCAGTTCTCGGAGTGAGGGACGCCGCTTTGAGCACCATTGTGTTACCGCAGGCAACGCAAACAGGAGCCATCCAGCCAAACGGAATCATCGCAGGGAAGTTAACAGGAACAATACCGGCAAAAACGCCGAGCGCTTCACGGTACTTAACGGTGTCAAAACCTGTTGAAGCGTCCATAATTTCGCCCATCATAAGTGACGGAGCCTGAGTTGCAAGTTCTGTACCCTCTTGTGCCTTGCCGACATCACCTGCAGCCTCTGCCCAGGTCTTGCCGTTTTCTTCACAAACGAGCATTGTAAGTTCGTCCATATGCTCAATAAGGAGTTCTCTTACCTTGTAGAGAATCTGTGCTCTTTTTCTTGCCGGTGTGTTCTTCCAAGCAGGATATGCCTTGTCGGCAGCCTCGATTGCTTCAAGAACCTCGTCGTTTGTGCAGCACGGAGCCTGACCTGTAACCTCGCCTGTTGACGGGTTGTGAAGGTCGTACCAAACATCAGTTTTGGATTCTTTGAACTCACCGTTTACAAAATACTTGAGTTTTTCCATAATTTAGTCCTTACCTTTCATAAAATGTGTGTTTTAATTTTTTCGCTTTATTTTAACATTATATCGTGCCAATTTCAATATTTATTTTAATAAAGCGCAATTTTTGCACATATACACAAAAACAGCGATTTTTTCGGGCACAATACAATATAAGTTGACGGATTAAAATGCCGGTGATATAATGAAACAAAGGAGGCTTTGCTATGAAACGGATATTTACTGCGCTTTTAGCGTGTTTGATGATAATGACAGTTTTCACAGCCTGCGGTGCAAAAACTTACCCAATGGGCGAGGTTATGGAAGTAAAAACTTTCAAGTACACAGACGATGAACACAAGTGCGACTACTGCGGCAAAAAGCCTGTTGCCGCTTTTCACGACAGGAGTGATAAGGACAAAAACAACACCGCCTTTGTTTGCGAAAATTGCGCAACAAAGTGTATGTTCTGCGGAAAAGAGTCAAAGTATTACTACAAAAACGGACTGAACGGCGTTGTATTTGTGTGCGAAAAGTGCTACAAAGACGCCAGGAAAAACGGAATATTGAAGTAAAAATGCAGAGGAGATTCCCCTGACCCTCCCGCCGAGCGATGTGGTCATCGCTCTCTACAAAAAGCAAACCTCGCCTAATCGGCGGGGTTTTTGTTATTTCAGCCTTGCTTCCAATCTGTAAATCGGGTATCCCTGCGAGGAAAAACGCTCCTCATATTCAGTCACGATATTGCCCTCAAAGTCGCTGTTGTGCAAATCGAGCGAGATGTTTGACAGCACAAAACCGCACTTTGAAAATTGCTCAATTGAAAACTCGAAAAAGTGCATATTGTCAGTTTTTTGATATATCGGCGCACCGTCCCTGAGCAGCGTTTTGTATATGTTCAAAAAGCGCTCGTGAGTCAGCCTGTGCGAGGCGTAACTTTTTTTAGGATACGGGCAGGAAAAGTTGAGATACAGCAGTTCAATCGACTTTTCGGGTATGTACGACCGCAGATACTCCGCCGCGCAGTCGAGGAACTTGATGTTTGTGAGCCCCTTTTCCTTCGCCGTTTCGCAGCCGACTACAATAACGTCGCGCACCTTTTCAACGCACAGCACGTTGATGTCGGGCTCACGCTCAGCAAGCGTGGTTGCAAAGGTTCCCTTGCCGCCGCCGATTTCAAGATGAATGGGGTTGTCGTTGCCGAAAAGCGCCTGCAAATCAAGCAGATGATTTTCGTTTTTTGCGTCTGCAAAATTAAGACTGTCGTTGCGAAGCGTAATCAGATAATCGCTTACAGCCTCAAGCCTTGATTCCAGATTTTTCTTATGTCTTGGTCTCATAATTTATCACCGAAGGCATTATAATATATTTTTTTGCATATTGCAACAAAAAATTGCACCGCACAACGCTCTCAAATTATACTTTTCGTATAACTCTCGCCCCAAAATATTACACCTATGTTCAATTGGGGACAGTCCCCAATTGAACAAAGTGATTTGTCAAACTAAGTGCAACACTTAGAGAGTTCAAAGTCCCATAATTCCTGGGCAGAATGAAAATTTAAAACTTTACGAGGTCTGGCGTTAA
>ONXZ01000158.1 GCA_900321905.1 uncultured Eubacteriales bacterium | reverse complement strand
TTTGGTCGTCCCATTCTTTTCATCTCCTTTTTCTCTATCTTACCACAAAAAATGATGGTAGACACTTTTTTGTGTCTACCATCATTATATCATTTCACCTGTGGCAGCCTTTTTATTATTCAGTTTCCAGTATCCAGATTCCAGAGCCCAGACTCCAGACTCCAGATTCCAGTTTCCAGTCTGTAGGGTGCTGTGCACGGCTATTATAATAGGTGTGGACGAAGTCCACCCTCTGCTGGATTCTGGATTCTGGAATCTGGATACTATTATAATACTTGTATTATAATAAATTATATGTTATAATTACTATAACTGTAATTTAGGAGCAATGACTTATGGCAAAGAAAGAAAAAAATATCAAAAACTATCTTCCTGTGCTCATTCCGCTGATAGCGGCGGTGGTAGTTGTAAGTGTTCTTGCAGTGTCAGGCAAGGTTACAAGCAAAATTGCTGAGAACAGAGAGCCTACCATAACGCAGGAAAATGTGACCGAAGCGGTTACAGAGAGCCAGAAAGACGCAAAAGTCACTCTCGTTGCAGTAGGCGACAATCTTATTCACAACACGCTTATCTCTGCAGGCGAGCAGGAGGACGGCTCGTATAACTACGACAGTCTTTATGACGAGGCAAAAAAATACATCGAGCCTGCCGACATTGCTATCATCGACCAGGAAACTGTGCTCGGCGGCAAGGATTTTCCTTACACGGGTTATCCGATGTTCAACTCACCGTGGGAGATTGGCGAGGCTTCAATAGGTGCAGGATTTGATATCTTCACCTGCGCTAACAACCATATTCTCGATATGGGCAGCAAGGGTATTGAAAACGAAAAAGCGTTTTTTGCAAAGCACCCTGAAGTTATGGCTATCGGCACAAACCTCAGCGACGAGGATTATAATAAAATCAATTATTATGAGAAAAACGGAATTAAGTTTGCACTGCTTAACTACACCAACAGCACAAACGGTATTCCGATTCCTGACGACAAGCCGTACCTTGTAAATATGCTTGAAAAAGAGAAGGTTACCAAGGATATCAAAATTGCCCGTCAGAACGCGGACGTTGTTATTGTGTTCCCGCACTGGGGAACTGAAAACAGCCACGACATCAACGAGGAGCAAAAGGAGTATGTTAAACTTTTCTCCAACCTCGGCGTTGATATGGTTATCGGCTGTCACCCTCACGTTTTGCAGCCCGTTGAGTGGGTTAAAAACGAAAAGACAGGCAAAAAGATGATAGTTTACTATTCACTCGGCAACTTCATCAGCCACCAGATTAATCTGTATCAGATGTGCGGCGGCATGGCGGAAATCACCGTCGAGCGCAAGGACGGCGAAATTGAGATTACAAACGCAAAACTTGCACCGCTTGTTGACTACTACACAAACGTCGGCGGCAAGTACGAATTTGACGTTTACAAACTCTCGGAGTATAACGATGACCTCGCCGCAAAACAGGCGCAGTCAGGCGCAACAGTTGACTACTTTACAAAACTTGCAAAAGACGTTATAAGCGAAGAATTTCTTGACTTATCATAAGAATGGAGGTACACGCCTTTATGGGCAGTGGCAGTTTTAAAAGATTATTTAAAAGAGAAAACTCGACTGAGGAGGAAATCAAGCAACTTGTCGATGAGGACGAGGGCGAACTTGAAAAGTCTATACGCGACCTCATAAACAATATCTTTGAGTTTGACGACCGTGTGGCAGGCGATATTATGACTCACCGCACAGACATTGTAGCGGTGCCTGACAGCGCCTCGCTCTACGATGTCGCAAAGGCTTCCATTGACGAAGGTTGCTCAAGAATTCCCGTTTTCAGCGAGGATTTGGATAATATTCTGGGCATAATATACGTTAAGGATTTGCTTGTCTTTGTCGGCACTCAAATCCCTGAAAGCGCACGCCTTGCGGACTTTATCCGCGAGCCGCTGTATGTGCCGGAGTCAATCCCGTGCGGCAAACTCTTTGCCCAGATGACGGAAACGCGTATTCAACTTGCAATAGTTGTTGACGAGTACGGCGGCACGGCAGGACTTGTAACGCTTGAAGATATTATTGAGGAACTTGTCGGCGAAATCGAGGACGAGTACGACGAGGAAGAGGAGAGTATCAAAAAACTTGACGACTCCACATATCTCTTTGAGGGCGTAACCGACATTGAGGACGCGGAGAAGATACTCGGCGTTGAGTTCCCGGAGGGCGACTACGACACGCTTGCAGGCTTTGTAATTAACAAACTCGGCTATCTGCCAAGTGAGGATGACACCGCAACTGTCGAATATGAAAATCTGACAATCACCGTAATCGAGGTGACGGACAGGCGTATTGAAAAACTCAAAGTTAAGATTAATGATAAATTATAAATGATGAATGATGAATTGAGGGCGGGCGTTGCCCACACCCATTGTAGGGAGCGATGACCACATCGCTCCGTAATTGTCCGAGGCAAAGCCGAGTAACCAAAATTCATAATTCATAATTTGATTTGGACACATGACTAACAAAACAATTACACTTG
This sequence comes from uncultured Eubacteriales bacterium, assembly GCA_900321905.1. Lineage (GTDB taxonomy): Bacteria > Bacillota > Clostridia > Oscillospirales > Acutalibacteraceae > Eubacterium_R. The sequence goes on along the minus strand of ONXZ01000158.1, from coordinate 1,553 downwards.
AAAACACCGAGCAGGCGCTGACTCTGTTCGGCTCGTTTGATGAAAACATAAAAATGATAGAGCGCGAGTACTCTGTGTCAATCGTAACGCGCGGCAGCGAACTCAAAATTCTCGGCAACGAGGACGATGTTGAAAATGCGCTGCGTGCGATTAACTCGCTGCTTGTTATGATTAACAAGGGCGAAACGCTGACTGACCAGAACGTTCGCTATGTCCTCTCGCTCGTTAACGAAGGGCATGAGGACAAACTCGTCAATATGACAAACGACGCTATCTGCATAAGTTCAAAGGGCAGACCGATTAAGCCAAAAACGCTCGGTCAGCGCAAGTATACCGAAGCGATTGAGGACAACACCATTACCTTTGGCGTTGGTCCTGCCGGCACGGGTAAAACCTACCTTGCCGTTGCAATGGCTGTTACAGCGTTCAGGGCAAAAGAGGTCAACCGCATTATCCTCACACGTCCTGCAGTTGAAGCGGGCGAAAAACTCGGCTTTTTGCCCGGCGATTTGCAGAGTAAAGTCGACCCGTATCTTCGCCCTTTGTATGACGCGCTGTTTGAAATGCTCGGCGCGGAAAACTTCCAGCGTTATCAGGAACTCGGCAGGATTGAAGTTGCTCCGCTTGCGTATATGCGCGGCAGAACGCTTGACGACAGTTTTATAATTCTTGACGAGGCGCAGAACACCACACCTGAGCAGATGAAGATGTTTTTGACAAGGCTCGGCTTCCGCTCAAAGATGGTTGTAACAGGCGACATTACGCAGGTCGATTTGCCCGACGGCAAACGTTCAGGGCTTAAAACTGTTATCCGCATACTCAAAAATGTAGATGATATCGCAATTATCAAACTCAGTCAAAAAGATGTTGTCCGCCACAGACTTGTGCAGGACATCATCAAAGCATATGAAAAGTATGACGAGGAGAAAGGCAAACACTAATGCATGTAAAAGTAATTATCTCCAACGACCAAAAAGAACAGCGTATTCCCTCGGGTATCCGCCTTTTAATCCGCCGCTGCTGCCACGCAGTGCTTGAGGAGGAGGGTTTTGCGGATGACGCAGAGGTAAGCGTCAGATTTGTTGATAACGAAACCATACACGAACTCAACAATCAGTTCAGGAATATCGACAGGGCGACTGACGTGCTGTCGTTTCCGCTTGGCGAAAACGGCGTGTACGATACCGACCTCACAACTGGCGCAAAACTGCTTGGCGACATAGTTATCTCAATCCCTAAGGCTATGGAACAGGCGCAGGAGTACAATCACTCTCTCCAGCGTGAAATCGGTTTTTTAACAGTACACTCAATGCTCCACCTGCTCGGCTACGACCACGAAAACGGCGGTATTGAGGAAGTACATATGCGTGAGAAAGAGGAAACCGTACTCACAAAAATCGGACTCAAACGCGACAATTCGTATTATATGGAAGGATAATTGAATGATGAATGATAAATGATAAATGATGAATTGTGGCGGGCGTTGCCCACGCCCATTGTAGGGAGCGATGACCACATCGCTCCGCAATAAAATTGCCGTGCGCAGCACCCGA
>ONXZ01000010.1 GCA_900321905.1 uncultured Eubacteriales bacterium | reverse complement strand
TTCGGAAAGCGGCTCTTTAGCCGTGCCGACTTCCCATCGGGGCAGGGTGAGCAAAACTTTTTCAGCCTCGCCGTACGTTTCTGCAATAATCTCGTCTGCGCTGATTTTAGCAAGCGCTTCAAGTTTTTCAAGGTCGCTTTTAACGCCCTGCATCACTGCGCCGCTCAACGCGTCAGCCTCATATGCTGCAGCCGCTTTTGTAAAAACATTGTCGTCCGTCAGCACAAAGTTTGAAATATGGTCGCACAGCGACTTGCAGGCGGTCAGTTTTCTGAAAAATTTGCTGTAAAGTTTAGGCACATTTTCGCCGTCTATACCGTACAGCAGTTCGCGCAGGCTCATAATAACGTCGTCGTTTTCAACGTTATACACGCATATGGAATCTATATAATATTTTAGTTCTTCAAGTCTGTCCATAACGTAATACCTCATAATGATTTTACCCCATTTGTTCACAATTTACAAGTGTATTATTGTAAAAAGTAACTAAAAATAGTAAAAATATTCAATTACAAACCATATTTTTTTTATATTTTGTAACAAATTACACTTGCATAAATGCGCACATTAATTTATAATATATTACGCTAACACGCAAAAGTGCTAACTAAAACACATTATATGGAGGAAAATATTATGGCAGATGCTAAAATTTTCTACGAATCAGACTGTAACCTCTCCGTACTTGACGGCAAGACTGTTGCTATCATCGGCTTTGGTTCACAGGGACACGCACACGCACTCAACCTTCACGAAAGCGGCGTTAACGTAATCGTTGGTCTTTATGAGGGTTCAAAGTCATGGGCTCACGTTGAGTCACTCGGACTTAAAGTTATGACTACTGCAGAGGCAGTTAAGGCTGCTGATGTTATTATGATTCTCACACCTGATGAGAAGCAGGCTGAAATTTATAAGAACGACATTGAGCCAAACCTCACAGAGGGCAAGGCGCTTGCTTTTGCACACGGCTTTAACATTCACTTCAAGCAAATCGTTCCGCCTGCAAATGTAGACGTATTTATGATTGCACCAAAGGCACCGGGCCACACTGTACGTTCAGAGTACAAAGAGGGTAAGGGTACACCTTGTCTTGTTGCTGTATATCAGGACGCTTCAGGTCACTGCCAGGATATCGCACTCGCTTACGGCGCAGGTATCGGCGGCGCTCGCGCAGCAATCCTTGAAACTACTTTCAAGTGCGAAACTGAAACTGACCTCTTCGGTGAGCAGGCTGTTCTTTGCGGCGGTGTAACTGCTCTTATGAAGGCTGGTTTTGAAACACTTGTTGAGGCTGGCTATGACCCGAGAAACGCTTACTTTGAGTGTATCCACGAGATGAAACTTATCGTTGACCTTATCTACAGCGGCGGTTTCTCAAAGATGAGATACTCAATCTCAAACACTGCTGAATTCGGCGATTACGAAACAGGTAAGCGCCTCATCACAGACGAAACCAAGAAGGAAATGAAGAAAGTTCTTGAGGAAATTCAGGACGGTACATTTGCTTCCAAGTTCATCACAGAGGCTAACAACGGCTGGGCTCACTTCAAGGCTAAGAGAGCGCTTGAGGCAGAGCACGAACTCGAGAAGGTCGGCGAAGGTATCCGCGCTATGTACAGTTGGAACGGCGACGACAAATACGCTGAGAAATAATAAAAAAAGTCCCGACTTCGGTCGGGATTTATTTATTTCAGTATGCAGTAAGCAGTAAGCAGTAAGCAGTTGTCGGTTGGTCGCTGCGCTCCGATTTTATTTCGGGACGCCAGGGTTGTCGTCCCCTACAAATCGTTGTTTCGGCGAGCAACTGTAGGGAGCGGCGACCCCGACGCTCCGTTAATTGTCCGAGCGCAGCGAGTAACCTCAATTCCGAACTCCGAATTCCGCATTCCGAATTAATAAAATAATACTTGTAATTATAATAATACTATGTTAAAATACCCCCAGACTTTTTAGGAGGTTACTCTTATGATTAGTGCAAATGACATATCCGTTCAGTTTGGCGGCAGGTCGCTGTTTGAAAGGGTAAACGTTACCTTTTCACCGGGCAACTGCTACGGCATTATCGGCGCTAACGGCGCAGGCAAGTCAACCTTTTTGAAGGTGCTGTCGGGCGACCTTGAGCCAAGCAAGGGCGAAATTCATATTACACCGGGCGAACGTTTGTCCGTGCTCAAGCAGGACCACTTTGCGTTTGACGAGTACGAAGTTGTGCGCACGGTGCTTATGGGCAATCCGCGCCTTATCGAGATTATGGAGGAGAAGGACGCTCTTTATATGAAAGAGGACTTTTCCGAGGAGGACGGTATCCGCGCGGGCGAACTCGAAGCGGAGTTTGCTGACCTTGACGGCTGGACTGCCGAGAGTGACGCGGAGTTTATGCTCAACAAACTCGGCGTGTCCGACGAGTATCACTATCTCAAAATGGCTGAACTTCCGTCAGACCTCAAAGTTAAGGTGCTCCTCGCGCAGGCGCTGTTCGGAAATCCTGACATTCTCCTGCTTGACGAGCCTACAAACCACCTTGACCTCACCGCGATTTCGTGGCTTGAAAACTTTTTGCTCGATTTTGCGAACACAGTCATCGTTGTATCGCACGACCGTCACTTTTTAAACAAGGTCTGCACGCACATCTGCGACGTTGACTACGGCAAAATCACGCTGTTCACAGGTAACTACGACTTCTGGTATGAGTACACCCAGATGCGTCAGCGTCAGGCTCGCGACCAGAACAAAAAGAACGAGCAGAAGATTAAGGAACTTCAGGACTTTATCAACCGCTTTTCTGCAAACGCTGCAAAGAGCAAGCAGGCGACAAGCCGTAAAAAGCAACTTGACGCGCTTGAGATGATTGAAATGCCTGTAAGTTCACGACGCTTTCCGTACGTTGATTTTAAGCCTGACAGAGAGTGCGGCAACGACCTTCTGCGCGTTGACCATCTCACAAAAACTATCGGCGACCGCAAGGTGCTTGACGATATTTCATTTGTTATCCACCCGCGTGAAAAGGTTGCGTTTGTCGGCTCTGACGTTGTGGCAAAGACCACGCTTTTCAAAATCATTATGGGCGAAATGGAGCCTGACGAAGGCTCATACAAGTGGGGCGTAACCACCACGCAGAGTTACTTCCCGTCAGATAACAGCGAATATTTTGACGGCGTTGAACTCACACTTGTTGACTGGCTTCGCCAGTATTCTGCTGAACAACTTGAAGCGGATATCCGCTCCTGGCTCGGCAGAATGTTATTCAGCGGCGACGAGGCGCTTAAAATGGCAAACGTCCTTTCGGGCGGCGAGCGCGTAAGATGTATGCTCTGCAAGATGATGCTTTCAGGCGCTAACGTGCTTGTGCTCGACGAGCCTACAAACCACCTTGACCTTGAGTCAATCACGGCGCTCAACAACGGACTTATCCGCTATCCCGAAACCGTGCTTTTCACTTCGCACGACCATCAGTTTGTGCAGACGGTTGCGGACAGAATTATCGAAATCAGCGGCAACAAGTATGTTGACCGTAAAGGCTCATACGACGAATTCCTTTCTGTATTCGACGAAGAGCAGTTGCGTAAATATTAAAAAAAGGCTCACGGGTGTGAGCCTTCTTTTAGTTAGCCGTTAGCAGTATGCAGTTAGCAGTTGAAGGTTTGTCGCTTCGCTCCGATTTTATTTCGGGACGCCGGGGTCGTCGTCCCCTACAAATATACGTTTCTGCGAGCAATTGTAGGGGCTGACGACCTCGGCAGCCCGCTAATTGTTTGAGCGCAGCGAGTAACTAACAACGGCATACTGCTAACGGCTAACTGCTAACTTAAGATTCCATAAACGCCTTCACTTTTTCTATATACTGTTTGCCCTGGGTATATGCAACCTGGTAGATTGCCTCGAGTTTTTCGGGGCTTTTTTCAAGCGCTGTGCAGTTGAGCGGCGTCAGCGGCTGGATAACAAGCAGTTTGCCCTCCGCTTCAAGCCTGCGCACATCTTCAAGTTGATTGTTATATATAATGCTGCGGTTAATAATCGCGTCGCCCACAAGCGGGTATGTGTTGTTAAACGGCTTTTTGAAATTTCTGTTTGTAACAGGCTTAACATAACCTTTGTGCTGGGTGAGTATCGCAACCGCTTTTTCGCAGCCGTCCTCAAACGCGCGCTTAACAGGGATTGAGTCCGCAAGTCCGCCGTCAAAGTAGACCTCGCCGCCGATTTCAAGTCCTTTTGTAACGCCCGGCATACTGCACGACGCGCGAATTTCAGGACATTCATTCCTGAGCGATTTCGGGTAAAAATACTCGGCCTTGCCTGTTCTTGCGTTAGTTGCAACCACGCAGTAAACGGCGTCTGATTTATCAAAAGTGTCCTGGTCAAGAGGGAACAGGTCGTAACTCAGTTCACCGAACGCCCAGTCAAAATTGCAGTATTCGCCGCTTTTGCGCATATTGGCAAAACTCATATATCTTTTGTCCTGCGCAGAATAGAGTATAACGTCGTGCTGGCGGCGGATAGATTTGCCGAGGAAGGACGCACCGCTGCACGCTCCCATTGATACGCCGATAACGTAAGGGAACTCTATTCCGTTTTCCATAAAAGCGTCAAGCACGCCTGCAGTGTAGATACCGCGTGAGCCGCCGCCTTCAAGTACAAGTCCGCAACTGTACATATAATCACTCCGATTTATTATAGTATAAAATTTCGGGAGGGGTTTGATTCCCTCTCGTTAAATATTATTCAGCCTCTTTTTTAGCCTTTTTTTCTTTCTTTTCTTTCTTAGGTTCTTCTTTTACTTCTTCCTCAGGCTCTTCCTCAACCTCAACGATTTCGAGTTCGTTGTTGCACTCAAAGAAGTCGTTGTCGTCAAAGTATTCAGGCTCGTCTTTGTCAGTAAGTTTTTTAACTGCATAATATGCCGCAGCAGCAAGTGCGCAAAGCGCAGCAATAACTGCTACAAATTTACAAATCTTTTTAAACATTAGTGTTACCTCCACAAAATCTTATATCATTTATATTATATCTCATTTTAAAATAAAGTCAAGAGTTATTATACAATCCATAAACATCGCAATGCAGTATTCGGTTTTCGGTGTTCGGTTATTGGGTGGGCGTTGCTCACGCCCATTGTAGGGAGCGGCGACCTCGACGCTCCGCGAGTCGTTTCGGACGCCGATTCCTACAAACCATCGTAGTTGGTCGTCCGCGTAAATACAAAAAGCCTCCTTGTGCAAAGGAGGCTTATTCGTTTTATTTTACTTTAACTGTAACCGTCACTGTCTTTGTTACTGCCTTATAGGTTGTATTGCCTGCGGCGGTGACTTTTACTTTAATTTTATATGTGCCTTTTTTCAGACCCTTTTTGACTGTGAACTTGCCTGCGGAGTTAACGGTGATTTTGCCGTTGCCGCTTGCTTTTTTGTAGGTCACTTTGCCCTGCGCCTTTGTGATTGCAAAGGCATTTTTCTGCAAAACGGTCTGATTTTTCTTTTTAAGATTTGCAAACTTAACCGTTGCGGTCTTGCCCTTAGCAACAAGCGTGTTCGCCTTTTTCGGCAGTTTTGCAATGGTTTCTGTTTTAAGCACCTTGCCGCAAACTATACACTTATAGGTCTTAACGCCAGTCGCCGTGTAGGTCGCCTTTTTGGTAACTGTACCCTTATCGGATTTGTGACCGAGAGCGTTGACAGTCTGCTGTGCAACAATAATCTCACCGCATACTGAACAATGACTGCCCTCTGTCTTGCCGTCTGTAGTGCACGTTGCTGCAATAGCCGCGTCTGTGACTTCTGTGTGACCGAGTGCGTCAACATAGGTGTCAACATAACTGTCACCGCATTCACAAGTGTGCGTTGTGTAACCCTTTGCCGTGCAGGTAGGCGCGGTTACAACAGCGTTATAATTATGTATGTGTGGTGTATAATTATAGTGAATAGTTGCATTAACCAGTAAATCATTACCATCTTCAATTACTATTGCATTCCACTGTTCTACTGTGCCGTTGTAGTAGACATCGGTTAAGCTTGTGCACCAATTAAATGCACCATCGCCTATGCTTGTTACGCTGTTTGGTATTTCTATGCTTGTTAAGCTTGTGCAATAATCAAATGCATAACTGCCTATGTTTGTTACGCTGTTTGGTATTGTTATGCTTGTTAAGCCTGTGCAATTATCAAATGCACCATCGCCTATGCTTGTTACGCTGTTTCCTATTGTTATGCTTGTTAAGCTTGCGCAACCTGCAAATGCTTCATCGCCTATGCTTGTTACGCTGTTTGGTATTGTTATGCTTGTTATGCTTGAGCACCACTCAAATGCATGCTTGCCTATGCTTGTTACGCTGTTTGGTATGGTTATGCTTGTTAAGCCTTTGCAACCATAAAATGCATAACCGCCTATGCTTGTTACGCTGTTCGGTATTGTTATGCTTGTTAAGCTTGTGCAATTATGAAATGCATAATCGCCTATGCTTGTTACACTGTTTGGTATTGTTATGCTTGTTAAGCTTGTGCAATCATAAAATGCATAATCGCCTATGCTTGTTACGCTGTTTGGTATTGTTATGCTTGTTAAGCTTTTGCAATATTCAAATGCACGCTCGCCTATGCTTGTTACACTGTTCGGTATTGTTATGCTTGTTAAGCTTTTGCAATCAGAAAATGCATAACCGCCTATGCTTGTTACGCTGTTTGGTATTGTTATGCTTGCTAATCTTGTGCAATTATAAAATGCATAACCGCCTATGCTTGTTACACCGCTATTGATGACGATACTTGTAATATCTGCGTTATCACTAAACGATGAACCCTTCCAATCATAATCATACATATCGCCCGTGCCGCTGATTGTGAGTATGCCGGTTGACGAGTTAAGGCTCCACGTAACATTTTTACCGCACTCGCCGCTTTCATCAAGTGCGTGAGCAGTGAACGGCAGAGCCGTCAGGGTTGATATTATCATCAGTAGTGATAATACGATTGATAGTGATTTTTTCATAAAATTCCTCCTTTTCGGCTCCCCTGTGTAAAGGGAGGCTATAAGAATAAAAATCCACAAATGATATAATTCACAATAATCAGTCAGTTTCACAATTTCATCGTACCACATAGTTAAAAGAATATCAATGTTTCGGGACGAAAAAGTTTATAATTTGTTTAGTTTACTTTGCAAAATCTTTGTGATATAATGCACACAAGGAGAATAACCTATGGATAACAGAAAGTTAAAAGTAGCGCTTGGCAACGACGCGTGGCTGCCGACCATTGACGGCGTTAGCACCACGCTCAAATGCTATGCGGACATCATTAACAATAAATACGGCGAGGCGGTTATCGTAACGCCTGACAACCCGAATGCCGAGGACTACAAGTTCCCGTATCAGGTTTACCGCTACAAGAGCCTTTTCACCTTCGGTGAGGGCTACCCTGTCGGCTGGCCGTTCAAAAAGCAGTTTTCAACCGATATTGTTGATATGAATTTTGACCTGCTGCACTCGCACTGCCCGATTGCGACGAGTTACTATTTCAGGCGTGTTAACAGGATAAAGCGCTTCCCTGTTATTTTGACTTATCACACAAAGTTTGAGTATGATATTGAAACAAGGGTGCCGTCCTACGCAATCAAAAGGCGTGCTTACGGTATGGCGCTAAACAACATCAAGTCCGCCGACGAAGTGTGGGTTACGAGTAAAGGCACTCGCGAATCGCTGCACAATATGGGTTATGACGGCGATTTTGTTGTTATGCCAAACGGCTGCGATTTGCCGATTATAAGTATCAGCGACAACGAGCGTGATTCGATTCGCCGCAAGCACGGCATACCTGCAGATGTTCCGATTTTGCTGTTTGTGGGCAGGCTGAACTGGTACAAAAATATCAGGCTGATTCTCGACGCCTGCCGTATGCTCAAAAACGCCGGCAAGGACTACCGCCTTATTATGGTTGGTATGGGTCCTGACGAAGGCGCAATAAAAAAATACACCCGAAAAATCGGGCTGACAAACGAAGTTATTTTTACCGACCAGATAACCGACAGGCACGAACTGCAGATATATTACAGCGCGGCAGATTTGCTTGTTTTTCCGTCGCAGTTTGACACAAACGGTCTTGTTGTACGCGAGGCTGCGGCTTCCGCCACATCGGCGCTGCTTGTTGAAGGTTCTTGCGCCGCAGAGGGCATTGTCGACGGTGAAACGGGATTTTTGTGCGATGAAAACGCGCACAGCCTGTATACAAAAATTCAGCAGATTATTGACAACAAAGACCTGCTTGGCAGAGTTGGTCTGAACGCGCAAAGCAACATTTACATTTCGTGGGAGGACGCTGTTAAAACGGCGTATGAACGCTATCAGATTGTTATTGACAAGTTTAACAGCACTCCGCACGGCGAATACAAATATTAAAAAGCGGAGCGATGTGGTCATCGCTCCCTACCGACAAAAAACGACTTCTTTGCAGAAGTCGTTTATTTTTTAATCATTAAGTTTTGCAAGTTCTTCGCGGAAGGATTCTGCCGAATCGAATTCCTTATATACTGACGCGAAGCGAACGTATGCAACCTCGTCGATATCCTTGAGTTTTTCCATAATCAACTCGCCGATACGCGCGGAAGTAACTTCACGGTCAACGGACGACTGCAGAGCAGTTTCAATCTCGCTGATTTTAGCCTCAAGGTCGTTGATTGTAACGTGCCTTTTTTCGCACGCGCGGAGCATACCTTTGAGAATTTTGTTGCGGTCAAATACTTCGCGGGACTTGTCCTTTTTAATAACGATAATAGGAACGTCCTCAATAATCTCGTAAGTAGTAAATCTTTTGCCACACTGAAGGCACTCTCTGCGGCGGCGGATACGCTCGTTTTCGTCTGTCGGGCGAGAGTCAATTACCTTGCTGTCTGTAAATGAACAAAACGGACATTTCATAATGTAAATCCTCCTCGTTTTATTACTACAAAATGCATTATAACACAATATATAGAAAAATGCAAGTATTTTTACTTTACAACAATATATTGAAGAAATCAGGCGTTTTTAAGCGAGTGTTCCTTTTTGTTGTAGAAAAACATCCAAACTGCCATCAGACAGATTACAAAATAACCCACAACCGACAGCAAATCTGGTATTTGGTGTCCGAGGAAGAAATAGCCTTCAATCGCGGTGAAGATAATATTTGAATAATCGTAAACGGAAATCTCTCTGCTCGGGGCAAAAGTATATGCCGCCGTAATGCCATACTGACCGCCTGCGGCACACACGCCGACAAGAATCAGGAAAACAAACTGGCGTGTTGTCATAGGCTGATAGAAAAAGATGAGATACGGTGCCGTGACAGCAACCGAAAAAGCGGAGAAAAAGAACACGGTGAAGTGTCCGTTTTCGCCCTTGTTTCCCATATGGCGCACACAGGTATACGCCGCTCCTGCACCGATACCGCCTGCAAAGCCTGCAAGCGAGGGCAGAAGTTCCACATTTGAAAACGACGGTTTTATAACAAACATTGCGCCGATAAACGCGCCTATTATCGCAAGCGCCTGCTTTGGCTTGACCTTTTCACGCAGGAAGATTGCGGAAAATATCAGCGTGAAAAACGGAGACATTTTGTTGAGCATTGCCGCGTCAGCCGTGTGCGACATATGCGTTGTGGCGTAAAAATTGCCGAACACGCCTGCAAGCCCAAGACTTGAGCGAAGCAGATGGTATTTAAGGCAGCCCTTTGCCGGGCGTATTTTTTCGTGCCGTGAAAGCAGAATAGTTGAAGCAATAAAAAGAGCAACAAGGTTGCGGAAAAACACCTTTTGCGGCGTTGGCAAATCGCCCGAAAGGTTGATGAACGAACTCATGCCGCTGAAACAAAACGCGGACAGAAGTATGCACAGTATTCCCTTAGTCTTGTTGCTGATATTTTTCATATTTTTTCAAAAAACTCCCTGCTTTTTGCAAGTTCGTCGTAAACGTCAAATCCTTTTGAGTAAATCTCAATAACAGCGTTGCCGCTGTAACCTGCGCCGTTCATCATATCAAACAGGCGCTTAAAGTCGAAAGTTCCCCTGCCGGGTGGCAGGCAGTCGCAGTCGGGTGTGTTGTCGCTGATATGCAGATGAACTATGCTGTCCTTCATCTCCTCGGCAACAACAAACGGGTCATAGCCTGAGCGAATTGCCTGCTTGATATCGAACACCATATTAAAATCATCGCCAAACACTGCACGCATACGCTTTAAAAAGTCGAGAGACTGGGAGCGGAAACGCACAACATTTTCCTGACAGACGCGAACGCCCTCCGCCTTGCCGAACTCTATAAGTTTTGCAAAACGGTCAAAATACAGTTCCTCAGGAATATCCCTTTTTTGTACTGCATACGCGCCGTGGATAACCGCAATATCGGCGCCAAGCACCGCCGCTGCGTGGAACTGTTTTTTATACAAGTCAATAAAATCATCGTAGCGACGCTCATACTCGCCGAAAATACAAGTGTTTTCTATAAACGACGAAAACGGGTGGACGGATACAATTTTTGTTCCTGCCGCGTCTGCGTGGCGGCGCATTTCCGTTGTAAAACTGTCGTCAAGTTCGCACGATGAGTTGAAGAAAATCTCCGCCGCTTTAAATCCGAGGTCAATAACGCTGTCGAGCGCATTTTCCGTTAACATCGGGTAAAAGCAGGAAGTCGAAGCACCTATTATCATAATTCCTCCAGCAGCGCTTCAATGCACGCAAGCCTTACGCTGACGCAGAGAATCTGTGCCGCAAGGTCAAGTTCTTCAACAGGAGGAAGTGACGGAGCGATACGGATATTGCTGTTTTTAGGGTCTTTGCCATAGGGGTATGTAGCGCCTACGTTTGTGAGCACAACGCCTGCCTTTTTGCAGAGTTCGCCAACACGCTTTGCACAGCCGTCCATAACGTCAAGGCTGATAAAGTAACCGCCGCGCGGCTCAATCCAGGTTGCAATACCGCGACCGCCGAGTTCGTTTTCAAGGTGGTTGAGTACCATCTCAAACTTCGGTTTCATAATTGCGGCGTGCTTTTTCATATGCGCTTTAATTCCGTCAACATCGCCGAAAAACTTAACGTGGCGGTGCTGATTCATCTTGTCGTAACTGATAGTCTGGCAGTTCAGGCGTCTTAAAATATCCGCAATATTGCCGTCGCTTGCAGCAAGCGCGGAGATACCTGCGCCCGGGAAGGTCATCTTTGAAGTTGAGCAAACCTCGATTACCATATCGTCGTTGCCGTACTTTGGAAGTTCGTCAAAGATGTTAAGGAGTTCATCGCCCTCGTCATAAATCTCGTGAATAATATACGCGTTATCCCAGATGATTCTGAAGTCTTTTGCCGCAGGCTTGAGCGCTGCAATGCGGCGAACAACCTCATCGGAATATGTAATACCCTGCGGGTTTGAATACTTAGGAACGCAGAACATACCCTTAACGCTGAAATCCTTTGCAAGCGCTTCAACAGCGTCCATATCAGGGCCTTCGGCAGTCATCGGCACGTTAATCATCTTAATGCCGAAATATTCAAGGATAGTAAAGTGCCTGTCATAGCCCGGAACAGGGCAAATAAACTTGACCTCGGGCAATTTGCTCCAGGGGGTGCTGCCCATAACGCCGTGCGAGTATGCCTGCGCGATATAATCGAACATAAGCGAAAGGCTTGCGTTAGGACCGAGCAGAATGTTTTTCGGCTCAACGCCGAGCAGGTCTGCAAACAGTTTTTTGCAACTCGGAATACCGTCAAGTATGCCGTAGTTCCTCAGGTCAATGCCGTCCTCGACGTAGTCAGTGTCAGCAAGCAAATCCATTGAAAGGTCAAGTTGCTCTTTTGACGGCTTGCCTCGCGACATATCGAGTTTGAGACCCATAGCGCGATACTCGTCATATCTCTTTTTGAGAACAGCCTGCTCCGCAAGCAGTTGTTCGTGGTTCATATCTGTATATTTTGTCATAATTTTGTCCTCCCAAAATTAAATACGCAAAATATAATATCACTTTTTATATTAAAATGCAATATTTTAATGCTAATTGTGTATCACGCGCCGCCTGACCACAACATCTGCGGCTTGAAATCGAACATTTGTTGTATTATAATAATATAAAACAGATGTTCGAGAGGTGATACAAACGGAACGTTCAATACTGCACGTTGACTGCAACAAATTTTACGCGTCGGTAGAATGTCTTTACCGCCCCGACATACGCGACAAACCTGTTGCCGTGGGCGGCGACCCCGTGACCCGCCACGGTATAATACTGACAAAAAATGAGATAGCGTCAAAATACGGTCTGACGGTAGGCGAGCCGCTGTGGAAGGCGTACCAAAAATGCCCCGAACTCGTTGTAGTGCCGCCAAACTACCCGCTTTACCTTCGCTTTTCAAAACTATGCCGCAAGGTGTACGAAGATTACAGCGAATACATTGAGCCGTTCGGACTTGACGAGTGCTGGCTTGACGTCACAGGCTGCTTGCAAAGTCCTATGGAAATTGCGGAGGAAATACGCCGCAGAATCAAGTTTGAACTCGGTATCACGGTGAGCGTGGGCGTGAGTTTTAACAAGATATTTGCAAAACTCGGCTCGGACTACAAAAAACCTGACGCGATTACGAGAATCGGCAAAGATAACTTTCGCACCATTGCGTGGGAACTCCCCTGCTCCGACCTGCTTTTTGTCGGCAGAAGCACTGCGAGAACGCTGAATTCCTACGGCATTTACACTATCGGCGACCTTGCGAAAGCGGATATAAAATTCCTGCGCAGTGTGTTTGGAAAAAACGGCGACACGTTGCACAAATTTTCAAACGGGCTTGACGATATGCCTGTGCGCCACAAGGATGAAATCCGCGATATAAAGAGCGTCGGCAACTCTACAACCACGCCGCGCGACCTTGTGAACAACAACGATGTTGCAACTGTTTTGCGCGTGCTTGCAGAAAGCGTTGCCGAGCGCCTGCGCGAACAGGGGTTTAAGGGCAAAACAGTGACTCTAAGCGTGCGCGACGCAAAACTTGTGTCGTTTACACGCCAGACTAAACTCAGCGCGCCCACCGATTTGAGCACCGAGATTTTAGGCGCGGCAATGGCGCTGTTCAAAAATAATTACCACTGGGGCGCAAACATACGCTCGCTCGGCGTTTCCGTCAGCGATTTTGACTGGGAATACTATGAGCAATTTGATTTTTCCGGCACTGTGCAGCACCGCGAGAAAGAGGAAAAAATCGAGAGGACAATCGACGTCCTGCGCCGCCGTTTCGGTCACTACTGCATACAGCGTGCGTGCCAGTTAAAAACCGCTGATTTGGCGGACTTCAATCCGCACGACGAGCATATTATCCACCCCATCGGCTACTTTGCATAACAAAAACACCGCAAGTCGGGTTTGCCCCTTTGCGGTGTTTTGATTTGCTTTTTTATGAATAGATTACAACTTTTGTATCTCTTGGAATGTTGTTATAAATCCATTTTGCATTTTCAAGTTTAAGACGGATACAGCCGTGCGAAAGGTTAGCACCGAGTTGACCGTATGCAACACGGTACGGACCGCTTGCAGGTACATAAAGTACCGAGTGGAAGTGGTAGCCGCCGTAGAAGTTTGAAGCATACCAGCAACGGATTGCACCTGAATCAAAGTAACGCTGGTGGAAAGCAGTGCTGCCGTGACCCATTCTGAATGTGCCTGACGGTGTTGGTGTTCCCGGTGCGCCGATTGTGCAAAGCCAGTACTTATTCATCTTCCACATGCCTTTGCTGCGCTTGAAGATACCTACTCTGTGAGTTGACTTGTTAACAAGGATAAGGTAGTTTGTATCGCTCTTATACTTCTGTGCGCGGGAAAGCATTTTCATCTCAGGGGTGATAAGTTGACCCTTTTTGTTGAACTTGTAGGTTGTGCCGCCGATTTTCTGTGTGCCTGTAACAGCCTTGCCGTACGACGAACCTTTCTTAGGACTGAAGTAATACTTGTAGCCGTTAATGGTTTTCCAGCCTGTCTGCATTCTTGCTCCGCTGCTGAAATCGTAGTAACCGCTTCCAATCTTTTTAAGTCCGATATAGCCTGCGCCGTGCTTTGTGTTGAAGTAGAAGCGCTGACCCTTGATTGTCTGCCAGCCTTTGAGCATTTTACCGTTTTTAGCAAAACCGTAATAATACTTGCCGAGTTTTTTAAGACCAACGTTTGCCTTGCCGGATTTAGGGTCAAAACGGTATTTCTGACCGTTGATAATCTGCCAGTTCTTCTTCTGTGCTGCGTTGCTGCCGAAGTAGTAATAACTGTCGCCGATTTTTACAACGCCCTTTGTACCCTTACCTGTCTTGGTGTTGAAATAATACTTTGAGCCTTCGTTAATTTTCCAGCCGTAACCCATTACGCCGCTGTCATTAAAGAAATAATAATCGCTGCCGATTTTGTTAAGACCGATTACCTTAACGTTATCATCGGGGCTGAAATAATAACGCTGGTTGTCAATGGTTCTGAAACCTGATACCGCAACGCCGTCAACATAATATTTGGTATGATTTTCGTTCCAGCCGTCCGGAATAGAAGCATATGCAACAGTGCTTGACATAAGGCTTAAAACAAGCGCAAAAACAAGTGCAATGCCGAACTTTTTGAAAAGTGCTTTTTTCATAGTTATCTCCTGTCCTATTTTTAATAAATACATATTAATACAAACATATTTGTTTGTCAATCGCGATATTTAATTTATTACCGTTTTGTAACTAATTTTTCGACGACAAAAAACGCACACCCCAAATTATAGGAAACAGGGTGCGCGGTTTCGTGTTTTTTTGTTAAATTTTGCAATTACTGACGGACAAATACGAGTGTGAAAACTGTGCGGTCGCCGCCGCCGAGACCTGAGCCTGTTGCAACAGATGTTGTGATGTCGCAAAGCGTCCAGCC
>ONXZ01000006.1:3753-35223 GCA_900321905.1 uncultured Eubacteriales bacterium | reverse complement strand
GTTCGAGGCGAAGCCGAGTAACCTCAATTCATCACTCATCATTTATAATTCAATTCAAAACTGCAAAGGTCAAACCCTCTCTGACCTATGCAGGATTTCTGCATAAAATGGCGAAAATAAATTTTTTTGCCGTTTTCACCGTCCAATTATGCGTAAATTCTGCATAAAAACGCCCGTTTTCACCCTAATAGTGGGAGGTGTTGACAAAATGTCAAAACAAAAACAATCGGACGTGGCGTTCCTTATGATGAAACAGTGGCGCGAACAGTTGGCGCTGATTAGCGATGAACAGCGCGGCAAACTGCTTACCGCGATTTACGACTACCAGTGCGACGGCGCGGACTTTGACACCGACGACGCTGTGCTGAAAATACTCTGGGTCAGCATAAAGCAGGTGTTTGAAATCAACAACAAAAAGTATGAGGAAATGTGCGAGAAGAATAAACGTAATATCAAAAAACGGTGGGGCAAAGATGATACGACCGTATACGACCGTATACCAAACGATACCAAAAATACCGATATAGATATAGAAAAAGATAAAGATATTGATACAGACATTGAAATTGAAACAGAAACAGAAAAAGACAGAGAAGCAGATACAGATAAAGACTGCAATTCTGCTGCTCTGTCCGATTTACTAATACTTAAAAGCAGGTTTGATTAAGCACACTTAAATACTTATTCTCAAACAAAAAGCAACCGCCCAGGTTACCCTAAGCGGTTGTTTTTAACTGTTAACTATTAACCTGCGATCTGCTGGAGAAATTTAACGAGGTCGGCGATAACTGTGTCCGCGTCGCCCTTGAGCATTCCAAGTACGTCGTTGATTGTGCCTGCAAGGCTTTCGTCAACGTTGTCGCCAAGGAGTCCTGTGATGAGGTTAACTATCTGGTTGTAGTTGTTCTTGTAATTGATTGTGTTGATGAGGAATCTGAGAAGTGCGATGAGTGTTTCATCCTGATCAGCCTTAACATAGATTCTCTTGCCAAATGCTGCAGCCTGTGAAGTTCCGTTTGTGATGAACTTGCCGTGGCTTGCGAGACGGAACCAATCAATTGACGGAAGAACAAGTCCGAGCGGTTTGCCCTTAATCTTGATAACCTTGAGCACGCTGTTGATTGTGTCAACCACGTTGTCAGCGCCTACGAGCGGCTTGAGTGTTCCCGGAAGGTCATAGAGGTCAAACTTAGTGAGTGTAAGACCAACTTTCTCCTTAAGGAGACCAGGAATATCAACATCAAGTGCTTCAATAACCTTGTTGATATCAACGATAGGTCTGATTGCGTCAAGCAGAGCCGATACAGGTGTGAGAAGGTTATCAACTATCTGAAGCAGTCCGTCGTTTGCGAAGAACAGCGACAGGTTAGGAAGAATGCTCATAAGCGTTTGAAGCGGAGCATTGAGGATATCCTCTACCTTATCCCACAGCGGATTGAGGATGTCAAGCAGTACGTTGTCGTATGCTTTGTAGCAATCCTCTCTGTACTGATACTGAGTCTTGATGTTGTATACACCGAATGCCTCAAGCAGAGGAACGATTGTTGATGTATATCCGTCAGAACCCGGAAGTTTAACAAGGTCGAAGATGTTGAGTGCCGCGTCGTTGAGGAGTACATCGAGTACGCCAAAGATTGGACGAAGCACTGCGGTGAGTGCGTGAAGGAATGAATTTCTGTCCTTAACACCGAACTTGAGGTCCTCAGCCTTAACGTTCTTCCAACTGCCTGCCGACTGGATTACAGTTGCGGCTGCAGGATAGGTAAGACCGTATCTCTCGTTCATAAGCAGCGATGAAACGTTGCCTGTTGAGAAGTCGATGTCTGTCATTGCAAGCAGGTTGGTCAGCGAGCCGATATCGTCGTTAATCTTAACGCCTTCAACTGCGCCGTAAAGACCTGTTGCGAGTTTTGCGATGAGTTCGTCTGTGTAAAGTTTTTCCTGTACAAGACCTGCAAGACCGCCCTCAAGGAGTGAGCCTATCATGCCGTCAAGCATAGGATTCAGTTTACGGCAGAACTCTTCGTCCATTTCACCCCAGGAGAACTTGTAGTTGTCCTTGTAGGTGAAGTTTGAGTAATCGAAGAACTTGTCAGTTTCCTGCTCTGTAAGGAAGTAGAATACTGCGCGAACGATATCGTCGCGGCTTGCAAGAGCAATCTGGTTAAATACAACTTCGATAACGCTCTTGATTGTGTCGTTCTTCTTGATTGCGTCGATACCCGTGAGTATCTTCTTAAGACCCATAGCGTTCTTAATAAGAACATCTGATACGTATCTGAGAACAGCGATAAGTGTTTCGCCCTGTCTTGAGATTACGCGGCGGGTTGTGAACTTGCCCTGTGAGTTCCTTGCCGCACTGCTTACAACAGCGATTGAGCCGTGGCTTGCAAGAGTCTTGAAACTGATATCAGGAATTCTGATAGGAAGTTTTTTCTTCTTGAGAATCGAGTTGATAAGCGGTACAACAATTACCTGAACGTTAGTCTTTGACATATCTGTGAGTTTGATTGTCAACTTAGCGTTAATGCCAAGTGCGTCTGTCACGATAGTGCCAAGGTCTTTTGCAAAGAGAAGTTTAACGAGCTTATCAATGTTAAGACCGTGCTTGCTGAGTACGCCGAGGATTCCGTCCTTGCCTGTGATAGGTGCGAGCAGGTTGCCCACTGCCTGTGCAACGCCGTTGCTGTCAATGAAGTATGCAACGTTCGGCAGAATCTTTGTAACTGTGTCAAACGGATTAGCAAGTACGTCGTCAACAAGGTTGAATACAGGGTCGATTACGTCGATAAGGAGGTTATCCTTAGCCTTCTTGTAATCGTTGAGGTAAGTCTTGTAAGTCTTGACGCCTCTGCACATAAATGCTTCAAGAAGCGGGATAACAGCACTTTCGTAGCCGTTTGTACCAAGACCGAGTTTAGCGTCGTTAAGTATTGCCTGAAGGTCTTTGGCAATTGCGTTAACATCAACCTTGATTTCGTTTCTTACATTTGGCTTGTTGTTAGCCGTCTTAACATTTGAACGGATACCGATTTCAAGGATACCGCCCTTGAGTTTGTAGTCGAGTGTAGCGCCGTATTCGCCGCTGCCGAGGTTTGTCTTGCCCTTGAGGTCAAGAATCTTAGCAATCTTAACTACGTCAAGGTCGATAGCGTCTTTAATGCTGCCCTCTGCAAGGAATACTGAAAGCAGGTCGTTGAGCGGACGGAGAGCGGCTGCAAGACCGCGGATGAAGCCGCGCTGTGCCATAGCACTACCGTCTGTGAAGCCCCAGTTGAGGTCGTTGTCGCCAATCTTATCCCAACTCTTAACCTTCTTGAGTTTCTTAGCAGCGCTTGAGTAAGTTGCGCCGTAACTCGTGTCTGTGAGATATTTAGCAAAGCCCTTAGGTGTTACGTCAATGCCGAGAGCCTTGACTACTGTGCCTACGGTGTCCTTGCTGAGTGCGCCGTAAACAGCCTTTGAAAGTTTTGTAAGAAGTTCGTTCTTATAAAGCGCGCCATTTACGATTTCCTTAAGGTCTTTAACATCTGTTACGCCGAGTGCATTGAGAAGCGGGAATACGTTTGCAACAATGTCGTCAAGTTGACCGACAGCCTTAGAAGCGTCAGATGCGAGGATACCCTGCGGGTATACGAATGTGTTTGTAATCTTGCCTGCATATTCTTTGAAGGTCCAGAAGATTTCCGTAGGACTCTGAACAGAAGCGATTACGTCTGCGAGAATGTTGAGAATTTCAACAGCGTTGAGTTTCTTGAGAATCTTTGTGAGACCCGGTGAGAAACTGTCGATAAGACCGCTTACAAGTTCTGAACCGAGTACGGTGTCAATTACGTAACCGTAGATGAGGAGCAGTACCTCTGCAGGTGATTTAGCAGCAGCAAGTTTCTTCCAGTTGATTGCTTTAAGGTTGATGATGTCCTTAAGTTTCATGCTGCCGATTGAGATACCGTTGAGAAGGTTAACAACGATATTCTTCTGCGGAAGTGATGATGTAGCGCCTGAAACGCCGCCTACAAGATTCTTAAATACGTCTGCAAGTTTTGCTGCGAGTGTAGGTGACAGGTAGGCTACAACGTTAACCACGCCGCCTAACTGACCGTTTACAATGCCGATAGCGCCGCCGATGATACCCTTGATTGAGTCATCGTCAACTACTGCTGCAAGACCCTTAACTACATTGAGAAGGAATGATGCAGGTGCGCCGTAAAGCTGACCGATTGTGCTTGATACAGGAGTAAGGATACCCTTGATAAGCTGGTCTGCCGGAGTTGCCTTTGCGAATGCTGCAGGTGTCATAACGCCGCTGCCGCCTGTTGCTTTAGCGAGGCTTGACATAACCGGGTGCAGAACTACGCTGTAAAGGTTTGTGTTGCGGTCCTGTGCGGATACGCAGGAATCAGTAAGAAGTACGCCGATGATAGCGGCTACGCCTGAGAAGGTTTCGCCAAGGCCTGCATAAAAGGCTTTCTTATCACCCTTTGAGAAGTCGAACTTCAGGTAGTTCTTCTGATAGTTGCCGTCTTTCTTGTTAGCGTTTGTGATGTTAACCTTAAATGAGTTCCAGTTGAGATAATCCTTGCTCTGGAGAACCTTAACCGTGTCGCTGTACTTCGAACTCATGCGAACTGCTACTGCGTCAGGCGAGATAAGACCGTATGCTGCGTCTGCTACAAGCATGTGCGGGTCTCTCGTCTTGAGGAAGCCGCTCTCTGAGTTGTAGAACAGGTAGTCGATTATGTTCTCAAGCAGCGAGTATGTCTGGATAACGAGGTTAGAAAGATTTGCTGTTGTGTAAATCTTCTTCTTATCAACGTTGCCTGCCTTAGTAGGCTGTGTGCCGATTTTACCTGACTTGCTCTTAACAGTGCTCTTTTCACCGTTGATGTAGTACAGATAGTTGTTGATAAGTTTAACTATATCGTTAGTGTTCTGATATCCGAGATATGCAGATGCAAATGATACAACGCCTGAAAGTACGTTATCGTTTGCGTCTAAATCAAAACCGTTAACTGATGTATTTGCAAGGAGAGATGAAAGCAATGTGTCGAGCGCGTCTACAAGTTTTTGTGCTGCCTTGACGTTTTTCTTAGCAAGGAGTTTTTTGTAGTCCGTGCCTGCAGCCGACTTATTGGCTTTTGATGAACTTGCAAGTTTTGGCGTTGTAGCGTTAATCGCTCTGCCAATCTTGTAATCTGCCTTGTTTTTGTCGTTCGGGTTAATGATTGTTGAGATGAACGGGATAAGACCTCTGTCCTGACCAGCCTTCTTGTACTGGATGTTCGAGATGAGGAAGAAGCCGCTCTCGTTACTGAAACCTACAAAGTTTGTCTTTTCTCTCTTAGTGAGAGTGAAGGACGCTTTGTCTGATCTCTTGAGCTGGAACAGACCGTTAACTACGTCGGTGATGATTGACTTTTCGCCAAATCCGCCGAGTGCGTCAAGGAGTCCCTGCACAAGGATAAGGTTAGAAGTAATTTTGTTGTTCGGGTCAGATATTGTGTCGTTAACAATATCAAGCATACCGTTAATCCAGTTGCCGATAAGAATGTCAACAAAGTTGTTGAGCACCAGTTCAGGCTTGTTAACCTTTGCAAGGTTTTTAAAGTCTGTGAGGGTGGTGTTCCTCTTCTGTGTATCAGGTGACTGACCGTCGCCTGTAATCTTACCGTTCCAGGTATATGTCCAGTCGGAATCAACGCCATACTTCTGAATAAAGTTCTGACCGATTGAATCAATGAGTTCAGGAAGTGCTACAAAGATATTGTTAAGACCGTTTTGTGTAACGCTGCCTTCTTTGTCGTATCTCTTGTCGTTTTCGTTTTCGGCAAGATAGTCGTTAACTGCGTCAAGAGCAAAGTTAGCAATCTCTGTAACTGCTTCGTCAATGCCTTTTGCAAGGTAAGCGTTGTCGCCCTTGAAAGCGTCAAGGTTCTTGAGAATAGCCTCAAGTCCGCCGTTGAGTTGGAAACTTGCAATTGCTGCGTCTGCAACGTAGATGTTGAGGAAGCGCGGAACGTTTGCGTCGTATGTGCCGCCGTCATATGTGCCGACAATATCAACAGCCTTCTGCGTGTTGCCTGTAATCCAGTTGAGTATAGCAGGGAGCGCCTTGTTAAGGTCGATAGCCATTGCGCCGAGACCTACCGGGCTGCCTGCGTCCTGAGTGTACTTTGCAAGTATGCCTTCGCCTGTGCAGAGAAGGCTGTAAAGGACGCCTCTGCCTGTACCGTTGTACTTGTCGCCGTCTTTGTTCAGGAGAATCGGAACAAGAAGTTCATCAAGTACGACTGTGATTGTAGGAAGAAGGTTGAACAGTTCCTCTACAGGGTTTTCGTAAAGTTTGAGCCAAATGTCGTTGAGCACACCGTTGCCGTTTTTATCAAACAACTTAACGTCAGTTTCAAGAAGTCCTTTAAGCGCGGCGTCAATAATTCCGCCGACTGTCGGGTCGTAGTTCGGGTCTTCCGGATTAAAGTATGTTGAAAGCAGGTTGTTGAGCGTTGTGTTAACAGCCGCAACCATAAGTTCATCTTTAATCTTGATATCGTCTGTGTACTCGTATTTGTTTTTGATACCCGGCTTAATGCCGTAGTTGTAGTTGAAGAAGTCCTCGGTGAACAGAGCCGGCTCTGCGATATCTCTGCAGGAACCTGCGCTACCTTTCTGAGTGATTTCGTTGCCGAACTTGTCAATCAGCACCTCAGAAGCCATAACGCTGTTAAGTCTGTCGATTATACCGAGCGGATTGCCGTCCTTGCCTTTTTTGAACAGGTATACGGTGTTGTAATCGTTATCTTCAACAACGTGAGCCTTTGCAGCGCTTGTGTCTGTAAGGCACTTTTCAAAGAACGGAGCAATGATATTTTCAGACTGTGAGGAAGTGATGTATCCCATAAAGTACTTGGTAGCAAGCGGTGAGAACGGGCATTCATCACTATTAAGATATGTAACAATCGCATTCTTATCATAACCTGTGAGATGAAGGTCATCTTTGAGGTGCTTGCAGAATGTGTTAAACTGCTCGTCTGTAATCTTCGCGTCGTTTACAGTTTTCTTGCAGGCTTCAAGGTCGCCGAACGCGCCTGTGTAAACCATAAGACCAAGGCACATTTCCTCATAATAAGGTGAGGAAGCCGAAAGGTCGGTGTTCCTCTCAGGCAGAACAGCCATAAGAGCCATAGTTGCAAGATGACTTGAATAATGTTCTTCAATTATTTTTTTCTTTGCAGCGGAAGCGTGTTCGTAGTCAATGCTGTTGTCTGTGCAGTACTGTTCAAGTGAATATGTTGCACCGAGCACGTCTTCGTAGTTATCAAATGTAATTGCGGTTGAAGCGCCTGCCGGTTTAATCTGCGCGCCGCCGAGAAGGGCAGTACCCATAAACCTTGCAAGATACGTTCTTGCGTTGCCTTCGTCACCGCCGCCTGCATAGTAGAACAGGTCGGCAACGTTTTCAACCTTTTCATTTGAGCCGTAGGACTCGAACATAGCGTTCAGATAGTCAATAAGGAACTTAGCCTTGCCCGGAGCAGCGTCCTTAAATTTAACGCCGTCTGCCACAATATTTCTGACCTCAATTTTAGTCATTGAAGGGTCAAAAAAAGTAAGCCAGTTGTTAAAGTCGTTTCCGAGAGCGTTGTTGGCTTCGTCCATGTCAGCGCCGAACTTAGCAGCAGCCTCGTTGTACTGATTGCTGATTTTCTGGAGTTTTGGCAGAGTTTCTCTTGCGTATTCTCCAACCTCACCGGAAGCATTCTGGTTTGCCTTGCAGAAATTGTAAAGCGTGTAGAAGTCTACCTGTGCTTTGTCGTTGTCAAGGAACGAGAACCAGTAGTCGTCAAGTTTGGTGTAATCAGCGCCGCCCTTAATTTCTTTGATAATAGCCTCTTTGTCGACTGTGCCGCCCAAAAGGCCGAAAATCATTGGCGAAGCGCCTGCTACAACATCGCTGATGCTTGTTGTGCTGGTTACCTTCATTCCGAGATTCTCTTCAAGAATCTTCTTAATTGCCGGAATATTCAGCAATTGCGGAACGTAGGTATCTGTGAGTGTTGTGAGTGAATCGAATGCTGCTTTAGCATCCGTGCCGTCATTCCAATATGTATTGTTGGAGTCAGTTTTGTTTCCGTCTGCTGCAAAGGCGGTGAAACCAACACTACATGATGTAATGATCATTACTAATGCCAAAAACAGGCTTAGTAATTTTTTGCTCGTTTTCATAATCATCTCTCCTTTTTCTAATGATTTACGAGGGGTGAACCTCGCATATGAGAACGCAAAGCAATTCCGGATTTCGCTTTGCGACAAGCAAACACATTATTATATATAACAGATTATAAAACATATGTCAATATAAAATTCAAAATTAATTCATAAATTATTAAATTTTTCTACCATATTTGTCAACAACTGTTAACAATTTGCTGAAGTCGGCAAAATACGCTTGCCGAAATTTGCAAAAAAAGTCAATCAGACAGGACGAGCCCGAAATTTTTGCAAGCCGTCCTGCTTTACGCCGTATTCAATATGTTGATTTTTCGCTTAATACCGCCACAAAATGGTGTTGTGTAAAGGGGACAAACTTGTCATTCAGCCACCGTGTAAAGATTTAAACTTTACATACACAACTGTAAAAGTGTAAAATCCAATTTTGAACAAATGTAAAAAGATTATTAACAAATTGTAAATATTGCATTTGAATCATACTATAAACAGCGGCATTTGTCAAGGGGGAAGTTCACAAAATATTCACAATTTGGGACATCTGTATATAATAGGTTAAAAAATCTCAAAAATTTATTGACTTTATAAGTGATTAGTGTTTTAATATATTTGCGTGATATGCGTTTTTTTGACGGGACATTCGTCCTGACGGCGGTGAAATACCTTCAGTCTGCTGCAATTTTTGCAGTGAGGTCAGAGATTGTGACGTACCGTAAAATCAGAAAATCGCGTTATTCGTAATATTTTATACGGAGGAAAATTTAAAATTGGAATCAAAAAAATCTAAAATTTTCACAAAGAAACTGATTGCTTTGTTCCTCTCCGCTTTGATGGCTATTTCTTGCTTTACAGGCGTGCTTACCGCTTACGCAAGGGCTGAGGATTATCATGATGAGAACCTCGCATACAACTTCCTTGCATGGGCAGAGCAGACTGACGAGCAGACAGCAGAGGCTATTCTTGACTGGGCAGACGCTAACCTCTCCTGGACAATGAAGAACCTTGTTGGTTTTGATGAATACCACTTCAGCCAGAACATCGTTGTCGCTACCATTAAGATTGACGCTTATATGGACAGCGTAGACGGTCTTATTTACACAGTTGAGCAGGCTGACGACCTCCTTGATTCATACGGCGGTCTTATCGGCGGCGATGTTAAGAACATCAACCTCAACGGTGTTGCTGATCTGGCAAACAACTATTCAACATCTTCATCAGACGTAGTATCAAAGTGCGGCAGAAGTTACCGCTCACAGTACACTGCAAAAGAAATTCTTCTTTCAGTAGCACAGTTGCTTTATGATAACACTAAGGACGGCAACAACGTTTTCCGTAAACTTGTTATCGGTGACTTTAACCTTGGTTCAATCCTTGGCGGTGTTATCAAAAATATCGCAGGCAGCAGCGATATCTTCGACCTGCTCAAAGATACGCTCGGAATGTGGGACAATTATCAGAATGACCTTGCTTACAACGTAGTAGCAAATCTTATCTTTACCAACACAAAGTGGTGGTCAGAGGAAGAACTTGCTTATTACAAGCAGACTGACAGCAACGGTAACCTCAAAAACTGGAACTTTGACGACAGACTTTTCGAGGCTCTCAGCACACAACTTCTCCAGCAGATTAATGCAGAGATTACATACACTGAGGCTAACAAAGATCTCGACGTAGCAGCGGATTCTTCAAAGACTCGTTATGCGGCGCTCGCAGCTTATGCTGAGGAACAGGGCATTGAGTTCACAGAGGAAAACACTGCAACAATCGTTAACGGATACAATGCTGCAAACGGCACAACATGGGACGCTAACCTCTACTATACAGATGACGGTAACGTTCGTCTTTTCCGTTACGGTGACCAGAAACTTGTTGTTAATAAGACTGACAACCTTCTTGATATTGCTTATTCCGCAGCAAAGATTGCCTGGAAGACTGCTCTCAAGGATACACTCGGTCTTGTTCATGTAAATTACGACAACGAAGATGATACCGAGAACAATCGCGGTACAAACTTCGACAACCATTATTTCTTGTGGCGTTCAGCTAAATACGGCTGGAGCACAGCAAATAAGGGCGCAGACATGTACGACAAGGTTGACGAATGGATTGCTGAAATCTGCGGCAGTTATGATATGACAGCAGCAGAGATGAAAGAGTACATCAAGACTAACCTCACATTTGACCGTAGCATCGCTGAAGACGCTAAGAACAACTGGAGAGATATCAAGTCCAAGTCACTCTTCGTTAAACTTCGTTACAGCCCAATGGCTGATTACTACTTTGACGTACAGACAGGTCCTATCAACCTCTACTTTGAGCAGACAGGCACAAAGGAAATTGACGATTTCGTTACAGAAGCATTTGATAACGACGCTTATTCATCAATTCCTGCAGCTCTCAACGACCTTCTCGTTGCTGCTACAAAGGTTCTCTTCCCGAACAGCGACAACATCGGCTTCCAGGGTTCAGAGAGAGGCGTTGTAGGCACAAACCTTACAGTACCTACTATGGTAACAACAGGCAACCTTGACCTCACAGGTTCAGGCAAAGCCGCTAACATTAAGACAAGCGTTGATACACTTGTTTCTAATGCACTTGCAATGTTTGAGTACGCTGCAAACGCTGCAGACCCGTACATCTTCAACACATTCTACAAGAAGCACAACATCACTTACAACGGAACTACAAACCTCACAGAGCAGAACTTTGAAGAGGCTGCTATTCCGCTTGGTATCGCTGCTGTAGTACAGAATGTAAGTATTGCAAGCACAATCCACAAGGAAGACTGGGATAAAGTTAAGGACGCAGAGGGCGCAGGCTATCTTGCACTTGCTGAATATCTCTCATATGTACTTCCCGGCAGAGATTACTCATCACTCATCACTTACGATTCAGACGGAATGATTAACGCAGACTTCAACACCTGCATTCTTCCTATGGTTCGTGACGCTGTCGGTTACGTTGTACAGGCATTCGTTCCTGTTCGTGATTCAAGCGGTAATGAGTGGAACGCTTATGACGCTGCTGCACCCGGTGCTGCAGGCTTCTACACAGAAGGCACAAACGACCTCTGGACACTTGCTAACTCAGTAGTTTGCTACTATGCTTCTGACTGCAAATATGCAGGCACAAAGGCTGGCGCTGCTACAAACATCCAGAGCAAGTCTGTTGCAACACTTCTCGGTGTTGCTGATTCAACAGGTAAGTCGCTTGTTCAGCCGACAAACACAATCTGGGTAAATGTTGATAACGTAATCAACAAACTCTTACCTGTACTCGGTCAACTTCAGTACGGTTCATCGTCTTATGACGGACAGTTCAATTCGTATGACCTGCTTTACAATGACATTATCAGAGGTATCCTTGAGATTTCTGACAATGGCGGCGGTATTACAAACTTCCTCAACAGACTTTACACAATCGTATGTTCTGACCCGATTACAAAGAAGGGCGTTGACGAACTCGTTTATAACGACATTCTCGTTTCGTTCATCAACAATCTCCTTGGTCCGCGTTACGGCAAGGGCTACGCTCATGTTCTTCCGACATATTCAGAGCTTGGCTCATCATCACCGTTCGACACAATGCTCCATGTTTCATGGCTTGGTAACTATAAGGGCTATCAGAACGTTGGTACTGTTACATCAAGTAACGACCTCGGTTATCTGTCGCTTATTGTTGCTAACCTGTACGCAGCACTCGGCGGTTTTGACGGCGTAAACGCAACAGGTCCTAAGGGTGCCTGGACTGCGGCTATGTTTGCTGCAACAGCAGTTAACAGCTTTATGCCTGAATTTGCACCTCAGATTGGTGCGCACAAGTTCGGCGCTGTTACAGCATCTGTAGACAATCCGTCTGTATCAGGTCTTACAGCAAACTCTAACCTTGATACTAACTACCTCAACATCAAGAACGGTTCTATCGGTGTTAACAGAGCGTATAACACAACCGGCAGAACTAACGGACAGGTAGTTCAGGACAACAGACTTTATGTTAAGGTTACAGGCGTTGACATCAGTGCTGTTACAAGTGACGGTAGCACAACTACACCGACAACACCACTTGTAAGCGTTGCAAAGACAACTGCTGACGTCGCACCTGAGCAAACTGCAAAGATTGCTATTACAGGTAAAGCACCTTCAACTAACATTCTTTACACATTTACAATTACTTACAACGTAACTCTTGGCGAGGGCGGCACTGCGCTTTACACAGGTCTCCAGACTAAGACTTATATGTACCACACAACTGAAAAGGGTTGGGCTGAAACTGCTTACAACGGTAATACTCTTAACAACAACACAACAACTGCTAACTACACCAAGTGTCCAAGCGGTAACAATGGTTTTGAGTATTATACTCCTAAGGATTTCATTATCCCGATGAGCGATCCTAACTCAATCAACTCTAAGACATTCTATATGAAGAACCTCTATAGCACGCTGTTCGGTGACGGATATAAGGCTATGGACGGTATCTTCACATATGCTAAGAGCGGTACAAAGTACTATGCTGTAACAAACGGCAAAGTTGCTTCAACTCAGTCAACAGCAAGCGGCTCGGATACAACTCTTGCTTATGCTGCTATTGACAGAGCAACCGGTAACATCATCAACTATGACCTTTATGACTACTATTATGATGGCACATGGTACCGTGGCACCAAGAACACTAACGCTATCAATTCAACTGTTAACGATGACGGTTCAGGCGGCGGTCTTGGCGGCGGTTATATGGGTTACACAGAGGCTGAAATCGGTGCTCTTTCCGACACGATTAAGAACTCTGACGGTTTCACAACCCGTCCTCACGTTGTTTGGACATTTGACGAAGCACTCGCAACAGGTTATGTTAAGGGTGTTATCCGTGAACTTGCACGTGTAAAATCAGACGGTACTGAAGAGTACCTCTACAGCGCTGTATTCGTACAGCCTACAACCGGTCTTCTCCAGGGTAACTACGGTCAGAACTCTAAGGTATCTATCTCTTGGGGTACTCCTGTTCCCGGTGTATACTTCGGCGTTGGTAAGAACAGACTTAAGAAGAATACTGCAGATTCATCTAAGGTATTCCTCAAGTATGACGGTTCTACAGAACTTTCCAAGTTCTCTGATACTGTTAACCTTGATATGTTCAGAAATAACGACGAGGCTAAGACAACACTTAACATTTATGTAGCAGATGATACTCAGGCTGCTACACTTCAGCAGGCATACGACGCTGATATTCAGACTATGGCTGCTTATCAGAGGGATGACCTTGAAGATGTATCAATTTACGATTCACTTCAAAACGCATTCCAGCTCGCAGTTGCAGAGATTTCTAAGCCAATCAACGCTACTAACGCTCGTTACCTCGGTTCTACAACAATCAAGGCAACAGTTAAAAAAGATTCAACTGCAACATACGGCGACAAGGCTTACAAGCCTGTACCTACAACAGTTAACCTTCCTTCCAAGATGCTTGTTGAAGCTACTAAGGGCGAAGACGGCTATTGGTACAACGATGTTGACTGCCAGCTTCCGATTTACTATGCTGACGCTACTCACGCTCTTACCGATTCTGACGTAACAGGCGGTAAGGACGCTACAGGCCAGGCTGTTGTTAAGGTTGACGGCGTATGGTACATTGCTAACTCTGTTAAATATGAAAAGGTTTGGGATACAACGACTTACGATTATCCGTATCTCACTGACGGCGATGTTCAGGCAACTGACGCCGACAAGAATCCTCTTTACAGCCAGATTCAGTATGTATACAGAGATGAGAACGGCGAGAAAGTTAACTCAACTGACGACCCGACTTACAAGATGCCTGAAGGTCAGACAATCACTAAACCTAACGACGGTGACGAGTATCGTTCACGTTACGAACAGCTTGATAACAACCTCTCTTATTGGATGGAACAGGTTAAGGCTAACGTTAAGAACGCTGCTGACAGAATCGTTGAGAGCGTAAGTGAGGACCGCGAAGGTCTTAACAACGTTAACTTCATCGTAGCAAACTACGAGGCTATGGTTAAGGTTGCAAAAGAGGCTGAAGGTATCCTTTCAACTGAGTGGAATCCTGTTGCTACAACTGATACAACATATCAGTATGACACAGAATACTACACCAAGGACGGCGATGTTTACAGCAAACTTGACGGCTATGAAATCGGCGATCCTATCGAAGGTACACTTTATGTATACCAGCCGACCTATTCAACATCTGCTTCTGCAGTTGAGATTAGTGAGGCAATCCGTCTGTATGAACTCTATAAGAGCAGAGCAGACGCAACACATATCTCATATGTGACAGGCAACAGACTCGAAAACGAGATTCAGCATGCATCTGACAATGCATACAGCGCTTACACACCTGCTACTGACGGCACAACTCACAGATTCGCTTACTCATCAAAGGGCAAGTACGAAGCTGATGAAGTTAAGAACTACACTGAAATTGCTACTACAGCAAATGCAGTTCGCTTCGGTACAGTTAAGGACGGCGTAATCGTTAACGAGGACGCAGAGGGCAACAAACTTTACACTGACAAGTCTTGGAAGGCTTACATCGACGCACTCGGCGAGGCAGTTACAACTGCTAAGGCAGGCCGCGCTGACGCTGACTCAACAGACGCAGAAGTAAGTGATTGCTACACTGCTAAATCACACCTCATCATTGCTGAAAACAACCTTGAAGAGTTCACTGCTGAACCTGAGCCGACAGGCTACACCGTAACAGGTGCGGTTAAGGTATCCAAGGATGTTAACGGCGACACATATGAGGAATACTCATATGTAGCAAATGCAACTGTTAACGCTGTTGACGCACAGGGTGAGGTTGTTGCAACAACTACAACAGACGTTGAAGGTAAGTTCGAGATTGAAGTTCCTGACACTGCTGTTGCTCTTACAATTGTTAAGTACTGCGTACCTGAAAGAACAATTACACTTTCGGGCAACGAAGTTACAGATTATCCTGTAATTCCTGTAATCGCTGTTGACTACGACTCATCCGGTACTATGAACGTACTTGATAAGTCAGGCTTCACAAGCAGGTTTGACGCAGGCGATCCTGACGCAGACCTTGACGGTTCAGGCGGTCCGAACGTACTTGATAAGTCAACATTCAGCGGCTTTGAGGTTGGCGTTCCGTTCGCTTATAACGATATGACTCTTTAATAGTATATAATTATTATATACATTATCTAATCAACGGGTTGCCCCGCAAGGGGCAATCCGTAGCAAGGAATAATTTGTGCTTAGCACAGAGTAGTGATTTATTATGAAAAAGACACTTTTTAAAATAATGATTACTGCCCTTTCCATTGTTTTAATTATCGCAGCAATGCCATATACCGCTTTAGCAGAGGCTGTTCCTCTTGGTGAAGAATCTCCATTTATCAAGACGCAGTTCCTCGATTCAAACGATGAAGAGGTTGACGGCAACTCACTTGCTGCAGGTCAAACATACACAGTTAATTTTGTACTGTCCGATATTTCAAGCGTTGCAATCTTCAATATGACAGCAAATTACACTGATGATATCAATATCACTCAGGTTCGTTCAATTGCCGATGTTGAAAATTCAGGCTTTGAGTACGGCGGCTACAAAAAAGACGAGGACAATAACGCTTTTGTTATTGTAATTTCAACAGTAAACAACACCACTTACACAGAACTTGACGGCGAAACTGTAATGGTTACCCTTACTGTTGAGGTAAACACAGACGGCGATTTTGCGGATTTCTTCGACCTCTCTACCGACAGAAATCACACATTCATCATCGCAAACCTTGAAGAGGGTAACGAGCCTGCTTACGTCTATAAAGACCTTGAGCAGACAGCAACCGATTATCCTTTCCTTGATTACGATATGTCACCGTCATCATCAATTACTGTAACGGGTTCAGTTAAAGTATCCAAGGATGTTAACGGCGCCACATATGAGGAATACTCATATGTAGCAAATGCAACTGTTAACGCAGTTGACGCACAGGGTGATGTACTTGCAACTGTAACAACAAACAATGAAGGTAAGTTCTCTATCACTGTTCCTTCAGGCGCTGTTGCTCTTACAATTGTTAAGTACTGCGTACCTGAAAGAACAATAACACTTTCAGGCAACGAAGTTACAGATTATCCTGTAATTCCCGTAATCGCTGTTGACTACGACTCATCCGGTACTATGAACGTACTTGATAAGTCAGGCTTCACAAGCAGGTTCGACGCAGGCGATCCTGATGCAGACCTTGACGGTTCAGGCGGTCCGAACGTACTTGATAAGTCAATATTCAGCGGCTTTGAGGTTGGCGTTCCGTTCGCTTATAACGATATGACTCTTTAAACAGTAATTAATTTATCTAAAATTTATGGAGGTAATTTTAAATGAGCAAATCATTTAAAAAAGTCTTAGCTTGCTTACTCGCAGTGCTTATGGTAACATTCTCTGTTCCGTTTACTGCACTTGCTGCAGGCTCCGACTTCACACCTGACGTTCATATTCAGTTCGGTATTCTTAATGAGAATGCTGCTGATGCAGAAAGTTGGGTATCAAACTTCTCTGAGGGTCCACTCTCCCAGAAGGGTAAAAACACATCGGCTGACTTTACAATGTCAAGCCTTGCAGCACCTGAGCTTACCGCTTCAGGTTCTGTTTCAACAGCAGCTAAGTATTCAGTAACAGGTCTTACGCTCAGCAAAGACGTTATTGACACTTATCTTGCTGCTCGCGCAGACGCAGATCCTGACTTTGAGACAGATAAGACAGCGCTTGACGCTGACTACACACTTCAGGCAGGCGACGCTTTCACAGTAACAGTTCGTATGGACGGCGTTAACACCGTTTACGGTGCATCTGCAGAAATCGCTTATTCAGACAACATTGAGCCTGTTTACGTTGTAGAAAGCGGCGCAATGACTTCAACAAAGCGTACCGTTACAGTTGGTACAGCTGCTCAGACAGGTGAGGACGCAGATTCTGCTGCTTCTCTTGCTGATTATGACGCAACCGCTCTTTATGGCGATTCTATCGCTGCTGACGGTTCTGTTGTTAAAACTGACTATGACGGACAGCACTATATGTATGCAGAAGTATACTCAGGTTCAACTTCTTCATGGTCACCTGTAACTAACGACGAGATTCCGTTTGCAAATGCTGACGGTACTCTTGGCAAAACATATGCAGGTCAGTCTGTAATGACAACATATATGTTCGTACTTAAGAGCACACCGAGTGCTGATAACCCGGTTGAATTCTGGGTTCACAACGGTAACACAGCAGGTCATGCAAAGAGCTCGACCGACGTTCTCATCCTTCTCTGAAGGTATGTACGCTGCTGTAAACACTGATAACCTTGCAACGGCTGCTACTTATGCAGAAAACCGTTTCAACGGTCCTAAAGCACAGTTCGGTGCTCCTGAGCCTCGCGAAGGTTCATTCAAGGTTAAGTTCATGGGCAAGAACGAGAACGTTCAGGACGTTCACACTCACACACCCGGCACACCGGTTCGTGAGAACGAAGTTCCTGCAACTTGCACACAAGACGGTTCTTATGACGAAGTTATTTACTGCACAGAGTGCGGCGAAGAAATTTCAAGAGAAACCAAGACTATCGGTTCTACAGGCCATGCTTATGTTCCTGTTGTAACAGCACCTACTTGCACAGAGGGCGGTTACACAACATACACATGCTCTAAATGTCAGGATTCTTATATTGCTGACTACACAGATCCTACAGGTCACACACTCAATGCTGTTGCTGAAGTTCCTGCAACTTGCACAACAGCCGGCACAGCAGCATATTGGGAATGCACAGTTTGTCATAAACTCTTCTCAGACGCTGAGGGTCAGACCGAAATTGAACAGCCTGCTGTTATTCCTGCACTTCAGCATGAATACACTTCGGTTGTAACAGAGCCTACTTGCACAGAGGGCGGTTACACAACTTACACATGTATCCGTGGCGATGACCAGTACACATCTGACTACACAAATCCGTTGGATCACGATTTCGTAATCAACTCAATTGACTGGAATACACTTAACACTACAACAGGTGAGGTTACAGCAAACTATGTTTGCTCACGTGACGCTTCTCACACAACAACTGACACTGTTCAGACTACATTTGAAGTAACTCAGCAGCAGACAGAAACTCTTCCTGAAATCACAACATACACCTATTCAGTAGGCGAATTCAACGATTCTAAGGAAGTTCAGACAAAGGCTCCGGCTGGTCATACACACAACCTTACTGCTCATGCAAAAGTTCCTGCAACCTGCACAGAGGATGGTACAGAGGCTTACTGGGTATGCTCAGGCTGCGGCAAGATGTACTCAGACGCTGAGGCTACAAACGAAATCAGCAATCCGATTTCAATTCCTGCACCGGGTCATACACCTGGCGAAGCAGTTCAGGAGAACTATGTTCCTGCATCATGCTCAGCAGAAGGCTCATATGACGAGGTTGTATACTGCACAGTATGTAACGCAGAAATCTCAAGAGAACATAAGACAATCGGCAAACTCGCTCATACACCTGGCGAAGCAGTTAAGGAGAACGAAGTTCCTGCAACTGCTACAACCGACGGTTCATACGACCTTGTAACATACTGCACAGAGTGCAACGAAGAACTCTCAAGAGAGCACGTTGTTGTTCCTGCTGAGGGTATGAAGATTACTGTTACTAAGTATGATATCGGTAACGTAACAATCAACGGCGAAGATGTTGACGGCGTTAAGGACCAGACATTTAAGGTTCCTTACAACAGCCAGGTAACACTTGCTGCAACAGAAGAGACTGACTTCTTCAAGGGTTGGGAGTCAAACGGTAAGATCGTATCAACTGATGCAACATTCACAACATACGCTTACACTAATATGACAATCACTCCTGTATTTGAAGCTCCGTCATCACAGACAATTTCTGTAGTATTCTACGATAAGTTCGGTAACGAAGTTAAGGCTTACAGAGATATGTCCGCTGCTGATTACCAGTCTGCAATTGCTGCTGACGGTATCCCGACAGCTCAGTCATATCCGTCAAGCAAGTTTGTTCAGTGGGATACAGCTGACGCTGATATCCTTGCACTTGACGCTTCCAAGACAATCTGGGCTGTTTACGAAGATGTTGAATCAACAGACAAGTACACAGTAACAGTTAAGGACGCACAGGGTGCTGACATCACTGACGAAGTTCTTACACTTCCTGCAGGTATTGCTAAGGACGCTGTTCCTTACGATACAAAGGCTACTCTTAAGAGCGACAGCGCTAAGGGCTGGAAGATTGACGGCGTAGTAGTTTCTACAGAGGATACTTATGCATTCTTCGTAGGTGCTGACACAACAGTTACAATGATTACTGACGATGTTGAGGCTCTGCCGACAACAACAATCATCGGCGCAACAAGACTTGCTGAGCCGGCTTACAGATTCAATATCATGGCTACAAGATTTGTACCGGCAGGCTACACTCTTGTTGACTATGGTTTCGTATACGGTAAGAACCTCACTGACGCTGACCTTGCTATCGAAAACGAAGGCAAGACAGGCACAGGTACAAACAGCGGTGCTGTTAAGGTTGCTCGTGCAGGTCAGATGAACTCTTCATCTAACGAATTCGCTCTTAACTACGGTATCAAGGCTATGAACGGTACAGTAACAGCTAAGTCATTCATCGTTGTTAAGAAGGGCGACCTTGTTCAGACTGTATACTCAGACATGGCTGAGTTCAACTATTAATCAACAATAACTAATCTAATTAATCATCAACCGTTCTGCCCTTCGGGGCAGACACGGAGGATAATAGGAGGTTCATTATGAAAGAACTCTACACAAAGCCAGAGGTTATCGTTGATGAGTATGAAACCGTTGATGTTATTGCTACTTCACAGACAGAGCAGATCGACGGCGACGACGATTAATCTCACGATTAACGGCTAAAAGAGAAGGGTACGGAGAAATCCGTACCCTTTTCTTTTCGTCCAGACATATTTCGTGATTAAAGTATTTTGCTTTGCGAAATACTAACAATCACTCCATATGTTTCTCCTCTTCAAATCAAAATTTCACTTCGTTGCTTTTTGATTTGTAATTGAAGTCTTGCCCAACGAAAAATCCACTTTTTTATTACTGTTTAGTTACTCGACTTATATTATAATTGGGCGTGGGCAACGCCCACCCACAATTCATCATTCATAATTCATCATTTATAATTAAAAATGCGGACAACTTATCCGTTGTCCGCATTTGCATTTTCT
Organism: uncultured Eubacteriales bacterium; assembly: GCA_900321905.1. Taxonomy (GTDB): domain Bacteria; phylum Bacillota; class Clostridia; order Oscillospirales; family Acutalibacteraceae; genus Eubacterium_R. The sequence goes on along the minus strand of ONXZ01000006.1, from coordinate 14,752 downwards.
GCATTAATTTGCTGTGCTGTTTTGTTGTAAATTGAATCAATCAGTTTTTGTTTGTTCTGCTCTGTGTTGATTGCGATAACGCTCATACCGTTTTTATAGGCATATTCCCAAGTGCCTTCAAACGGCACCTTTTGCTGCACCATATCGCCCCTGATACAGGTCAGTCCTGCAGCGGCAACTGCCATAAGTTTTACTTTTGACAGGTTTGTCTCAATATACGGTGCGCTGTTGAGCGCCATTTTGGAAATTTTAATCGGGTTGCCCTTCTTAACTTCCTTTAGTATGGATTGTATTACCGTGCGCTGACGTTTTGTCCGCACAAAATCGGTGTCAATTTTTCTGATTCTGCAGTACGCAAGCGCCTGCTCGCCGTTAAGTTTCTGATGACCTGCAGGCAGCGTAACGTTGCCGTAACGCACTTTGTGATTTGTTACCTCTTTTGCCTCGGCTTCGGTAACGTCAACCTCAACGCCGCCAATGCTGTCAACAAGCACCTTAAACATCTCAAAGTCAGCCACAACATATCCGTCAATGTCCACGCCGAAGTTATATTCAATCGTGTCCACAACGCCGCTGTATCCGCCGTAAGCGGAAGCCGCGTTCAGCCTCTGTTCACCCTGCAGTGCAGGAATATAAACCCAGGTATCACGCAAAAAAGAAGTCATCTTTATGCAGTGGTGTTTGCGGTCTATCGACACAAGCATCATCGTATCTGCACGGCTTGTTTCGCTTTTTTCAGTAGGCCTTGCGTCAACGCCGAGCAGCAGGATGTTTGTAACGCTCATACTTTTTTCAAGTTGACCGCTTGCTACATATTGGTTTGGAATATTGTCGTCGTAGTTAATCCTGCCAAGCACCGCGTTTGCAAGCAGTATGCCGCCAATCACTATAGCGAGCAGCAGCGCAATGATTGCAATAAATATCTTTTTTATCGTCGCTTTCGGACTCTTTTTTGCCGCCGCGCCGCCTTTTTGCGGCCTTTCGATAGGCGGTTTTTCAAACCGCGGCTTCGGCTTTGGCTTTGGCTCGTCACGGTTTAGTATCGACCTGCCCATACTCGGGGAGTGATGCCACTGCGGTTCTGCCGCCTGCTGACTCCGGCGAGGTCTGTCGCGGTTTTCACGGCGGCGCTCTGCGTCAAAGTCGCGCAAAACTTCGGGGTTGTAGTCCTGCTGTATCTGGCGAAAGCTGCGCTGCGGCGGAGCAAGTTCGTCCTGATTGTCAATCACGTCGCCGCTGTAAATATCTCTGCCGCTGAATATGTCGTCGCCGGCGTTTTTATAATAGTTTTCGCCCTCGGGTACGCTTCTGTCCCTGTTGTCGTTACTTATTCGCTTGTTGGGGTTAAACCCCTCGTTGTCAAATCTTGGCAAAAAATCACCTCGGGTTTTATTAACATATTAACTCAAAAAGCAGACGAAACTGTATTTTGATTTGACAAGTTGCCCTGTAAGCCGAGTTCTGTCGTGGACGGTTATCTATCTCGACGCAGTGTTACCACCGCGCTCAAGCCGCCCTTCGGGGTTATGTGTCGAGCAAACAACTCCCCAGTCGGCGTTGCAGCGGATAGGGTTTACATGGCAGGGGATGTTACCACCCCCTCGGTGAGCTCTTACCTCGCCTTTCCACCCTTGCCTGCAAAAAGCAGGCGGTTTATTTCTGTTGCACTGTCCCGGAGGTCGCCCTCGGCGGCCGTTAGCCGTTATCCTGCTCTGTGCTGCTCGGACTTTCCTCACGCTTTCGCGCGCAACCGTCCGGGCAACTTGTCCTATATATAATAGAATATTTTTTAAATAAAATCAATAATTATTAAAAATTAGTTGAAAACAAATCACTCTTGTAGTAAAATTATAATGTATAATTCTATGCATATCACAATTTCAGAAAGGAAAAATTATGCTTGTTAATATGAAAGACCTGCTCCGTGACGCGGAAAAAGGCAACTACGCAGTCGGCTCTTTCTCCGTTGCCAATATGGAGATGGTGCTCGGCGTAATCAAAGCGGCGGAGGAACTGCAAGCGCCGATTATTCTGCAAATTGCAGAAGTTCGCCTGAAACAGTCCCCGCTTGAAGTTATCGGTCCGCTTATGGTGGCGGCGGCAAAAGGCGCTAAAGTGCCTGTTGCAGTTCACTTTGACCACGGCAAAACTTTTGAAAAAATCAGTCAGGCGCTCGACCTCGGCTTCACGTCGGTTATGTTTGACGGCTCGCACCTTCCGCTTGACGAAAACATTGCCCAAACCAACCGTGTTATCGCTAAGGCTCGCGAATACGGCGCCGCTGTCGAGGCGGAAATCGGCTGTGTCGGCGGCAGCGAGGATGGCAGCGAGGATATTGCAATCAACTGCACAAAACCTGCAGACGCTGTCCGCTTTGAAAAGGAAACAGGCGTTGACGCGCTTGCAATCGCCATCGGCAACGCTCACGGCAACTACAAAAGCACGCCCAAACTCCGCTTTGATATCCTTGAGGAGGTTGACAAAATCACTACTACACCGCTTGTGCTTCACGGCGGTACAGGCATTACGCCTGATGATTTTGTGCGCTGCTCAAAAACAGGCATTAAAAAAATAAATATCGCAACCGCAACTTTTGACCGCGTTGAGCAGACCGTCCGCGCCGCTTACGAAAACGGCGGGATTAACGGCTACTACGACCTGCAGGGCGCAGAGGTTGAGGGCGCTTACCAAAACGCTAAAACTCACATCCTGATTTTTGGCACAGACAATAAAGCATAAAGGAGAATAACTATGCAAAATTACGTAACATTTGATATGTCAAAACCGCTTGATTTTATCCCGATTGGCAGAATTGCAATCGACTTTAACCCAACCGATATGTATATGCCTCTGTCGGAATCATCAAACTTCAACAAGTACGTTGGCGGCTCACCTGCAAACATCGCAGTCGGTCTTGCCCGTCTTGGCTGCAAAGTCGGCTTCCAGGGCTGCGTCAGCAACGACCAGTTCGGTGACTTTGTTGTTGACTATTTTAACAAAGAGGGTATCGACACTTCACACATCACACGCGCTAAAAACGGCGAAAACCTCGGCTTGACTTTTACCGAGATTCTCTCAAAAGAATCCTCCTCAATCCTTATGTACCGCGACAATGTTGCCGACTTTTGCATGGAGCCCGAGGATATTGACGAAGCGTATATCGCCTCTGCAAAAGCAATCGTTATCAGCGGCACAGCGCTTGCTCAGTCGCCGTCACGCGAGGCTTGCCTCAAAGCAATGATGCTCGCTAAAAAGAACAACACACGCATCATTTTCGATATCGACTATCGCGAATACACCTGGAAATCGAAGGACGAAATTGCTGTTTACTACTCGCTCGTTGCCCAGAACGCAGACGTTATTATGGGTTCACGCGAGGAATTTGACCTCACCGAAGGCATTATCGGCGTCCGCCCAAGCGACCCCGAATCCGCCAAATACTGGCAGTCCTTCGGCGCTTCAATCTGCGTAATCAAGCACGGCAAACAAGGCTCAACCGCCTACACCAACGACGGCAAATTCTACAACATCAAGCCTTTCCCCGCAGTCCTTCTCAAGGGCTTCGGCGGCGGCGACGGCTACGGTTCCTCCTTCCTTTATTCACTGCTTCAGGGCAAAGATATCATCGACTGTCTTGAGTTCGGCTCTGCTTCTGCATCCATCCTCATTGCCGCACACTCCTGCTCCGACGCTATGCCGTCTGCTCAGCAGGTTCAGGAGTATATAGACAAGTGCAAGGCTGAATACGGCGAGATGGTTGCACGCGCCTAAAATGGTGTCTTTTTCCTCGTCCAAACATATTCCGTGATTAAAGCATTTTGCAAAGCAAAATACTAACAATCACTCCATATGTTTCTCCTCTCAAATCAAAATTTCGCTTCGCTGCTTTTTGATTTGAATTGGAAGCCTTGTCAAACGAAAAAATCCACTCATTTTACAAAACAATTTTTGTCAAGCCTTGTCAAACGAAAAAATCCACACATTTTACAAAACGATTTTTCGTCAAACCTTGTCAAATTAAAAAATCACGCATATTGAAAATCTATTTTTAATATCAACAAAATACATATATTTTCATAACATTTATAATATTTATTAACGGAGGGGATAATATGACACCTATACTTTTAGCCGCTACGCTCGGTGAAAGAATTAACGAGATTTTTTACGGCTTCGATATGTGGGCATTCCACTTTTTCGGCAGCATGCAAAACGGTTTTCTTACCGCGCTTGCACAACTTTTCACCACCATTGGCGACGAGGCATTTGTTATACCAACAGCAGTGCTTGGTTTAGTGCTTTGCTGTTTTAAAAAGACGAGAAAATTCGGTTTTGCGCTTGTATTTGCAATTATCATCGGCACGCTTGTTACAAACGTTGTTGTTAAACCTGCAGCGCTGCGCATAAGACCTTACAACACCCTGCAGGGAAATGCAGATTACTGGAAATGGTATGTCGGCGCAGGCCAACTGTCCGAGAGCGACTACTCGTTCCCGTCAGGCCACACAACCGCAGCGTTTGAAATCGCTGTTTCAATGGCTCTTGTTTTCCGCAGCGAAGGCAAAAAGAAAATTGCAATACTGCTTCCGATTATCGCGCTTTGCACAATGGGCTCGCGCGTGTATCTTATGGTTCACTACGCAAGCGACGTGCTTTGCGGTCTTGTAGTCGGCACAATCGCAGGTGTTTGCGGCTACTATATCGCAGTTGCTATCTGCAAGGCGTTTGAAAAGTCCAAAGCCCTTGACGGCGCTGACGCTGACAAACTGTTTAAGAAGTTTGAAGATAAGCAGAAACCTAAGTACATAATCAACAAGTGCATTATTTGTGTTGCACTTATTGCAATCTTCTGCGCTGCGTACATTCCGTCACTTTCGGAAGGTGGCGAAAACGCAATCCGCTGTGCATATAACGCTGAGTACGACTGCCAGAACGAAGCAAAGCACGATGACGACAAGTATCCAGCAATCGACGGCAAGGAATACTGCAAAATGCACTGGAAAGAGAAAAACGCCGAGGTTAACGGAGAATCAGCGGAGGAATAACAATGACCGCAACTGTTGGAACGGTTGTTACCTTAACCGTTTTGTGCATAGTCTTTGCAGTTCTGTTCAGGGTGATTTTTATGCTCGCGCTGAATATTGACTGCCGTGAGCAAAACTTTAAATCAACAACACTCTTTACAGTGCTTGCGTTCTTTTTCCCGATAATCACGGGCGCCATTTACGCTGCTTTGAGAAAAAAAGAAAAACTTGCAAAAAAGAGCGTTACACTATTTATAATATCGGCGGTTATCTTTGCGCTGTGTATTTGCACAGGCATTTGCAGAACTGTCGCGGCGAATAAAATCACAACTGATATTTCGGACAATTATACCGACGAGGAAATTGACAAATCCGTTGACAAAATCCTTGAGGAGTATTCCAAAAAGCAGAGTGAAACCACCGCCGGGGACAGTAGCGGCAAAGAGCAGCCTACTGTAAAGCCGGACGAATCCAAAGCAGTTACCGCTGACGTTACAGGCAATCTCACATACAATCTCACATACTATGACCGCGACGGCAAAGCGTATAAAAGCCCGATTGACGTGCCGTTTTATGACAAAGACGGCAACAGGTATTTCTGCAAACAGAACAACAACCTGCAAACGTGGTATGTTAAAGAAGGCGACAGCAAAAAACTTGAATCGTTAAAGTGCTTTATTGACAAAGACGGTTACTTTTTCTATGACGAAAAGGGCGAACTTACGCTCTCCGCAGATAAACTGACCGCAAAGGACAAAAGCGGCAATGCATACAGCCCTGCCGCACTCGTCCTCTGGACAAAAGACGGCACAATGATTTCATCAATAAACTAAAAAAATAAGGCTCCCCTGTGTAAGGGGAGCTGTCGCATTTATGCGACTGAGGGGTTGTTACAATCCCTCCGCTTCGCATTCGCTCAGCACCTCCCTTTACACAAGGGAGGCTAATATTTATACTATCATACCTTGTTCAATCCAGGTCATAACGGCAGGGTATTCCTCTTTGTACGCGTCAAGGCGCTCTGTGTTTGAGTCTACAAACGCCTCAAACTCGTCTGTGTCCTCAAACGCAAAGGTGAAGTCCTGCTCAAAGTCATACGTCGCGCAGAAGAAATAGTCAAACAAATCGTCTGTTGAAAACAGTTCAAGCAACTTGTCCGCCACAATTTCGGTTGTATAATCAAGCGCGTTTTTGATAGTTATGTCGTCGTCCTCGTCATCGGCGTCAATTTCAGGATTTTCATAGCAGTAGTCTATGATTTTCTCTTCACCGATACCGAGGTTTTGCAGGTGTTCGCGCACATCGTCAAAATCGGTTTCGTTCACCTCGTCATACAGGCGGTAGATGAATTCGCCAATCAGGTTTTGTATAGCCACCGCCTTGAATATACAGTCAACTTCGTTATCAGGCTCGTCAGTCACAACAAAACCGTCCTCGTCAAAGTTATCCCATATCAGGTGGTAGAGCGGGGCGGATTTTTCCTTTTCTTCAAAAATAGATTCCTCTATATAACTTTTTAAATCCATAATTTCCTCCATACATATGTTACCACTATTGTATACCATAATTACTATTATTTCAATGTTGCAATGCAATTTAATTTGGGATATAATAAAATTTGGTGATTAAAATGAAATTTACAATCAAAAGCCGCACCGCAAGCGCAGTTTTGGGGCTTGAGGGCGCAATGCTGAATTCGCTCAAAAAAGACGGCGTTGAATACCTGTGGCAGGGTGACGCAAAATACTGGGGCAATCAGGCACCTGTGTGTTTTCCGATAGTAGGCGTTTTGCCTGACAACGAAGGCACGGCATTCGGCAAAAAATGCGTTATGAAGCGCCACGGAATTGCGCGTATCACACCGTTTGAAGTGCTTGAACAGCACGCAAACTCCATAACTTTTGTTCAGCACAGCAGCGAGGACACTAAAAAGGCGTTTCCGTTTGACTACGAACTCAGGATAAAGTACACAATCGTTGGCGACACGGTGACAAATGAGTATATCATCACTAACACGGGGGCTGACAAAATGCCGTTTGTAATCGGCGGTCACCCTGCGTTTAACTGTCCGCTTTGCGAAGGCGAAAAATTTGAGGACTACAAAGTTGTTTTTGACAAAACTATGTCCCACAGACCGCTGCGCCCTGACCACGAAACAGGACTTGTTGACGTGTCCGTACGCTACGATGTGCTTGACGGCGACACAATCCCGATGAAGCACGAACTGTTTGAAGAACTTGACTCTATGATTTTTGACGGTATTGAGTCAAAGTGCGCAACGCTAATCGGCAAGTGCGGCAAAGGCGTTAAAATCGAGTATCAGGATATGGCAAACCTCCTTATCTGGTCGGCTGTCGGCAAGCCTGATTTTGTTGCGCTGGAGCCGTGGACAGGTATCTCAAACTGTTCTGACGAAAGCGATGTTATTGAAAACAAGCGCGGCATGACAATACTTGAACCTGACGAAACGGCGAGTTTCAAATTTAAAATTACATTAATTTAGATTTCACTTTGTATTAACAATATCGTGTTATGATATACACAAATAATCTGACAGAGGTATTAAAATGAAAAAGTATAAAAGTCTTTTTGCAATACTCACGGCGGTTGTTTTGCTCTGCACACTGATTGCGTGCAGGCAAGCGCCTAAAACCGAAACCGTGACCCAGGCGGTGACAAACGCAAACGGCGAAATTGTTACCGATAAAAACGGCGACCCTGTAACCGAGGAGGTTGAGGCTGTCGTTGTGACGGACGCTAACGGTCAGCCTGTCACCGAGATTGTCACAGGCTCAGACGGCAAGGCTGTCACCAAAGTTGAAAACGGCGAATACAAAAACGTTACCCAGGCTGTGACGGAACGCGTCAATGTGGGCGGCGACTCTGCAAACGCTAAAAACAGCGGCGGCAATCAGAACAGCGGCAAAAAGTCGTCAAACAAAACTACCGCAAAAGCCACAACCAAAAAAGGCGCAACCACAAAGAAAAAGGCAACAACCACCAAAAAAGGCGCTATTGTAAAGCCTGCTGCGCCGTCAACGCCTAAAAAAGCGTGGACAGACAAGGTTAAAAAGGACTCGCTTGTTCTTCACTGGTCAAGCGTTAAATGCACAGGTTACGAGGTGCAGTACAGCGACAACGGACAGACGTTTTCATCGCTCAAAAAGTCCACCAAAGCAACTGAAATTGAGGTCGAAGGGCTTATTTCAAACACCACTTACACGTTCAGAATCAGAGCGTATAACGAAAACAAGGGCGGCAGGAGCGTATCAAAGTGGGCAAAAACTTCTGCAAAAACGGCTGCCAACAAGGACAAACGCAAAATCACCTTCCACGTAACTTTGCCAGTTAAGGGTAACATTGAGGATAAACTCATAATCGAAGTTGACGGCGATAAATACGAAAAGGAAGTCAATCTTGACGGCTCAACAGTCACAATTAAGACTGATGAAAAGTACTGGGGCGCAGTTAAGTTCAAAGGCAGACTTGTAAAAACAAAATCTTCCTTCAGCGGTGAAACGGATAAAGAAGTTTACAGTTTCAGTTTATCAGGCAACGCGATTGACATTATTGAAGGCGAAGATGACTAATAATTATAATTTATATATTAAAAGGGTAAGATTTCTCTTGCCCTTTATTTTTATTTATGTTATTATCTAAATTGGTTAATTCTGTGGCGGTATGATTATGGATATTAAGAAAAACGATGACATTGAACTGCATATTGACAATATGACAAGCGAAGGTGCGGCTGTCGGTCACTATGGCGGCGTTGCCGTTTTTGTGCGCGGCGCGGTAACCGGCGATGACATAATCGCTCATATTATCAAGACGTCAAAACGCTACTGCATTGGCATTGTTAAAGAGATTGTCAACCACTCTCCGCACAGGATAAAGAGCGACTGCACCGCATCTGCAAAATGCGGCGGATGTTCGTTCAGGAATATGACCTACGCAGAGGAACTGCGGTTTAAAAGGAGCCGGGTTGAGGACGCAATCAAGCGCATAGGCCACATTGACGTGCCTGTAAACGATGTTATCGGCGCTGAAAAAATCGACGGCTACCGCAACAAAGCGCAGTACCCTGTGTCAATAAACGACGGCGAACTGATTGCAGGCTTTTACGCATATAAAAGCCACCGCATTATACCTTGTGCCTCGTGCAGACTCCAGCCTGCAGAATTTGAAAAATGTCTTGCGGCGTTTGCAGACTGGGTTGAAAAGAGCGGCGTTACTTCGTATGACGAAAATAGCGGCAGCGGACTCCTCAGGCACATATATCTGCGCAAAACTTCTACAGGCGAGATTATGGCGTGCGCCGTTACAAACGGTGAAAAACTACCGCAGGCGGATTTGCTTATCCGAAATCTTACGCAGATTGACGGCGTTAAAAGCATTTGCCAAAACGTCAACACAAAAAACAGCAACGTTATCCTTGGCGGCACAACAAAGGTGCTGTGGGGCAGCGAAAGCGTGACCGATGTACTTCTTGGCAAAAAGTTTGAGATTTCGCCAAATTCATTTTATCAGGTCAACCACGACCAGTGCGAAAAGTTATATTTAAAAGCAGCCGAGTATGCAGACCTTACAGGCGACGATGTGTTGTGCGACATTTACTGCGGCGCAGGCACTATCGGGCTGACAATGGCGGACAGGGCAAAACAGATTTACGGCATTGAGATTATTCCTCAGGCGGTTGAAAACGCACGCAAAAATGCAAAATTAAACGGCATAGAAAATGCCGAATACATATGCGGCGACGCACAGTACGGCGCTGCTGAACTTGAAAAACGCGGCATTCGCCCCGATGTGGCGGTACTCGACCCGCCGCGAAAAGGCTGCTCTGCCGAACTGCTCGGTACAGTCTGCCGTATGTCGCCAAAACGGATAGTCTACGTTTCGTGCGACCCGGCAACGCTCGCACGCGATTTGCAGATACTCTCGTCAAGCGGCTACACCGCGCTTGAGGCAACGCCCGTTGATATGTTCCCGCGCACACCGCATATTGAGACCGTAGTTGTTTTACACTCACGAACGAAGTGAGTGAATCTCGCAGTGTGCGGCGCACGCTATATCGCAATTGGATAGCAACTATATTGCATTGAGCAAAGCAAAATATATAGCTAATTCAAACACCAATAGCGATATACTAACATGCGATATATGCCTTTGGCGTGCGATATGCTTGCGGCGCGATATGTCACATTTTGTGACGATAAATAAACTTTAGGAGATACGGATATGAAAAGGGGATTAAGACTAATAATAACAGCAATGCTGATTGTAATTTTTGCAACAGCAGGCGCTACGCAGGCGCTTGCCTGCACGGCATTTTACGTTGGGTCTAAAGCGAGTGCCGACGGCACTACTATCATCGCCAAGTCAAACGATTTCCAGCACGTTTGGGCAAACCACCTTGAAATCACCGAGCGAGTTGAGGACGAACCGGGCAGAACTATGCCTGTCGATTTGCAGGGTACTATTATGACCGAGATTCCTGCAACCACTTACAGATACACCTCAACGCCTATTGACGCCAGCGTGCAAAAGGCGAATGCCTACAAGGGCAAGGACGCGGCTGTGTGTGCTAACGAATACGGCGTTGTTATGATTATGTCAATCACCGCGTTTTCAAATCACGACGCGATTGCGGCTGACCCGCTTGCAAAAAAAGGCGTTTGCGAGTTTTCCGCAGTTGACCTTGTTGTTTGCCAGAGCAAGACGGCAAGGGAAGGCGTTGAAACCCTTTTCAAACTTATTGATAAATACGGCAGCAGCGAGATTAACATCGCCTTTATCGCCGACCAGAAAGAGGTTTGGTATGTAGAGATGTACAGCGGTCATCAGTACGCGGCTGTTAAACTGCCTGATGACAAAGTGTGCGCCTTCGGCAACGAGTTCCTTCTTGAATATCTGTCCGACTATGAGGACTCAATCACGTCAAAAGAACTTGAGTCGCTGCCAAAGGAAAAAGA
>ONXZ01000006.1:0-3711 GCA_900321905.1 uncultured Eubacteriales bacterium | reverse complement strand
CTGACCGAGTATTCTCACAGAAGAACGTGGATGGGTCACAAACTGCTCAACCCCAAAAAGTACGATGAATATTCAAAAGAGGACAATTATCCGCTCTGCTTCAAGGCGGCTGACAAGGTGTCCGTTCTGGACGTTATGGGATTTATGCGCAACCGTTTTGAGGGTACGGAGTTCAACCCCGACAAAACAGGCAGAACAGATATAAGGGTTATCGGTACCGAAATTGCAATCAACGCGCACATTGCGCAGATTTATCCAAACTACTCGCCTGATATGTCCTGCGTGACCTGGGCAAGCACAGGTCCTGCGCTTTACGGCACATTCGTTCCGTTTTCAAATGCGGCAACGAGCGTCAGCGACTCTTACGGCAGGAGTCAGCCTGCAAAGGACGCAGGCAAGTTTGAGGTTGACAAATACCCTTACTACCGCTTTAAGGCGCTTGCAACGCTGTGCTATGAAAACAACAACATAAAAACATACGGCAAGCCTGTCAGAAATTACTGGAAGCAGGCGGAGGAGGGTATGACCAAGTGTCTGCCTGCCGTGCTTGACACTGCCGACGGCATTGGCGGCAAGGACGACGCCCATCAGTACATAACCAACTACTGCAACGCTATGCAGGAGCAGGCGTTTATCGACTCGGGCGTTCTGCTCAACGACGTTATGTGGTATATGAGCGAAAACAGCAACAGTATGAAAAACGGCAAAAATCCCGAAACCCACGAGGTTATGGACGAACTCAAAAAGATTAAGCCGATGACTGTAAGCCTTAACGCCGATGTTTACAGCAAAGTGCCGGAGATTGGCGAGGACGGGGAAGAAACGGACGATTCATCAGCAAAAGTGAACAAACTGCTTGTCATTATCGCAGGAGTGGTTGCAGGCTTCTCGCTGATTATTGCAATCGTGCTTATCGCATACCTGCGCAAAACCAGAAAACCGAAAACAGAAGATTAAAAGTGTTTGGGGGATTGCGAAAACTTCGCATAATAAAACACGCTAAAGGATAGTATATATGCTTGAAAATATTGTTATAGTTTTGCTTGTAATCAATATTGTGCTACTGCTTTTTGCAAAGATTACAAGTCCGCGCGACGAAACGGGGGGACTGCGTGCAAGGCAGGCGGCGCCTGCTGCGCTGATGTACGACGCAAACGACTTTTGCGCGTACCACAGCCATATAGTTCTGCAGCCGTTTGAACAGGGCGGTGCACGATTTTTGTTCGACTGCAAACTGCCTGACTCCAACGAGCCTGTTGATATGATAATGCTTGCAAAAAGCGGTGTTTACGTTTTTGAACACGTTAAGGCGAGCGGCTGGATTACAGGTATGGAAAGTAACGAAAAGTGGACAGAGCGCGTGCAGATGGGTTACGGCAGAAAACCGCAGGAAAACAAATTTGACAACCCTGTCAGGATTGCGGAGGATAACGTACACAAGGTGCGTGAATTCTTAAACCGCGACGGACTTATGGTGCGCTCAATTGTGGTGTTCCCCGATTTCTGCTACCTCAACAACATAAAGGTGTTTAACCCAAACACGCGCGTAGTTACGCTTGACCAGTTACTTCCCGCACTTGTTGCGATTAATAACAAAATCGGCACAAACATCACGCAGCACCAGATTAACGAACTGTATGACGCACTGCTGCCGTACGAATTGATACCTACAGATGAAAGTGAGTAGAAAACAAAATGAAAAATTTTGATTATGACATAGTTATTATCGGCGCAGGTCCGGGCGGAATTTTTTCCGCCTACGAACTCGCTACAAAAAATGACAACCTTAAAATCGCCGTGTTTGAGGCGGGCAACGAACTTGCAAAGCGCAAATGCCCTATTGACGGTGATAAAGTTAAATCCTGCATTCAGTGCAAAACGTGTGCGATTATGAGCGGCTTCGGCGGCGCAGGCGCATTCTCCGACGGCAAGTACAACATCACAAACGACTTTGGCGGCACGCTGTACGAATACATCGGCAAAAAGAAAGCGACTGAACTGATGAAGTACGTTGACCATATTAACGTAACTCACGGCGGCGAGGACTGCAAACTGTATTCAACGGCAGGCTCGCAGTTCAAAAAACTCTGTATGCAAAACCAACTCAACCTGCTTGAGGCGTCAGTTCGCCACCTCGGCACGGATATCAACTATATCGTGCTTGAAAACCTGTACGGCGAACTCAAAAACAAGGTTGAATGGCACTTTAACACACATATTGAAAGTGTTGAAAAGATAGACGGCGGCTACAAAATTGAAAGCAAAGACGGCTCCTGCACCTGCGAGAGATGTATTATCTCAGTCGGCAGGTCAGGCAGCAAGTGGATGGAGGGTGTGTGCGACAGCCTCGGAGTTAAAACACATTCAAACCGTGTTGACCTTGGTGTGCGCGTTGAACTGCCTGCGGTTATTTTCAGCCACCTTACAGACGAACTTTACGAAAGCAAGATTGTCTACCGCACAAAGAACTACGAGGACCATGTCAGAACTTTCTGTATGAACCCCAAGGGCAGTGTGGTTAACGAAAATACAAACGGCATTGTCACCGTTAACGGTCACAGTTACGAGGACCCGGCTCAGCAGACGGAAAACACCAACTTTGCGCTGCTTGTTACAAAGCATTTTTCAGAGCCTTTTAAGGACAGTAACGGCTATGGCGAAAGTATTGCAAGGCTGTCAAATATGCTTGGCGGCGGTGTAATTGTGCAACGTTTCGGCGACCTTGTGTCGGGCAGGCGCAGTACGCCAAGACGTATTGAGGAAGGACTCGTTGAGCCTACTCTTGCGGCAACTCCGGGCGACTTGTCGCTCGTTCTGCCAAAGCGTATTCTTGACGGTATTATTGAGATGATATACGCTCTTGATAAAATTGCTCCGGGTACTGCAAATCCCGATACGCTCCTTTACGGCGTGGAAGTTAAGTTCTACAATATGCACGTTGAAATTGACGAAAATCTTGAAACAGTGCATAAAGGACTATACGTTATCGGCGACGGCTCAGGTGTTACACACTCGCTGTCGCACGCTTCCGCAAGCGGTATCTATGTAGCAAGACAGATTTTGGAAAAGGTAAACTGATATGAAACTAAAAAAAGAAATTGTACTCGGCAACATTGACGGCAACGATTTTGCAGTTGCGACAGGCAAGTTGTCAAAAAAAGTACACGGTCTGATGAATAACAACAAGACTGCGGCTTATATCTTTGAACTGCTCAAAAAGGAGCAGACAGAGAACAGCATCGTTGACGCCATGTGCGAAAAGTATGACGCGCCGCGCGAAGTTATTGCAGAAGATGTACACGAACTTATCAAAAAACTTGACGAACTTGGGATTTTAGATTAACTATGGACAGACGCTTCAGCCCTGAAACTGAATATTTTTTGCATTTGATACGCTGTGCGGTTAAGGGCGAAGTTGTTGAAAAACCTGCTGAACCCATCGACTGGAAAATACTGATAAACCTTGCCAAAAAGCAGGAGGTTTATTCCGTTATCGCTTCTGTGCTGCCAAAGGAATTTTTGCCCGATGAGCAGGCGACAAGGCTGCACAACTACTCAAAAAGCGAACTCGCGCGACTTATCGCAATGAAGAGCGAACTCGCGCTCCTTGAAGAAGAACTTTGCGAAAACGGCATTGATTTTATGCTCGGCGACACGGTCCGGCGCTTTGAAGGCAACCGCGCCTTTATGAAACAGTGCGTCGGCATCGTG
>ONXZ01000086.1 GCA_900321905.1 uncultured Eubacteriales bacterium | reverse complement strand
GGCTGTTGAAAAAGAGGAAAACAAGCGGTTTAAAATGAGAGGCGTTGTGCTGAACGACGCTGAGCACGACATCGCAAAGCATATGGAACACGACCTTGAAGGCAGGTATATCCCTGTTAAATATAGCGAGAAAAAAGGTTTTAGCGGCAATGTCGTTACTCTTGAAGAACTTGGCATAATCGCAAATAAAATTGAGTCGCTCGTGTCGCAGATGGGTGCTTCTTTGCATAGCGGCAAAATCACACAAAACCCTGTTAACGGCAAAAAGCATGACAAAACGTGCGAGTTTTGCGACTACCGCGCTGTTTGTATGAACAGACGTGAAGTGCCTAAGCGTGAGATAGAAGAATTTGACAACGCTAAAACGCTTGACATTATGAAAGGCGGTGATGCAGATGCCTAAATGGACGACCGCACAGCAAAACGCAATTAGTGCCAAAAATTCCGATATTCTTGTGTCTGCGGCTGCCGGTTCAGGCAAAACTGCCGTACTGACGCAGCGCGTGGTTGATATGATTACCGACCTAAATAGCGGCGTTAGTATTGAACGTCTGCTTGTGGTGACGTTCACAAATGCCGCCGCTGCTGAAATGCGCGCACGAATATCAAAAAAACTCACCGAAATTTCAAAACTTGAGCCTAACAACACACATATTCTGGGTCAGATTTCGCTGCTTCCGTCTGCGAAAATCTGCACCATAGATTCTTTTTGCATTAACCTTGTGCGCGAAAACTTTTTTAATCTCAATATAGCGCAGGATTTCAAAATTCTTGACAATGCAGAACAAATGCTGATTGAGGACACCGTTATTAACGATATAGTTGAGGAGCATTATAAGAGCGAAAGCGAACAGTTTAAAGCGCTTATCGAACTGCTTTGCTCAACTAAAAATGACCGTGACCTCATAAGCGCGGTTAAACGTATTTCATCATACATTTCAGCGCAGCCGTTCCCGAATTTGTGGCTTGATATGTGCTGTGAGCAGTATAATCCCAACGTGAAATTTGAGGACAGTTTCTTCGGCGAATACATATTCAGTGAGGTCAAAAGGGTTTCAAACGAAGCGCTTGCATTAATCAGCCGTGCTGAAAATGCACTTGATATCAGCGACGAACTCTATGATAAATATTCACTTATGCTCAGGCAGGACAGGGGAATATTTGAGCGTCTTGCAGATGGTAGCATAACTTCGTTTGACGAACTTAAAAGCATGGCGGACAGTATTGAATTTATGAGAATGCCGTCAAAGCCAAAATACACAAGCCCTGTTAAAACTTACCTTGCAAATATCAGAAATATTTACAAAGATATTGTAAAAAAAGATATCGCACCTCTTATGATGGCAAATTCTGCAGGTATTCAAAAGGACAATGAATATCTTTATCCTATTGCTAAAACGCTTTGCGATATAGTGCGTGAATATACTGAAAAAACGCTTGAAGTCAAGCGTGAAATGAACGCTTATTCGTTTTCCGACATTGAGCATTTTGCTATTGAACTGCTGTTTACGCTTGGCGAAAACGGCGAGTTTGTGCGCACCGACCTTGCAAAAGAACTTGAAAACTCGTTTGATGAAATACTTGTTGACGAGTATCAGGATACAAATGCGGCGCAGGACGCACTTTTTGCCTCGCTTTCAAACGGACATAACCGCTTTATGGTTGGCGATGTTAAGCAGAGTATCTACCGTTTCAGGCTTGCTATGCCGGAAATCTTTAACGGTAAAAAAGATAGTTTTGCACATTACTCCAAAGAGTCAAAAGAACTGCACCAAAAGATTATTCTTGATAAAAATTTCCGTTCACGCAAGGGTATTTGCGACTACACAAACTTTGTGTTTTCGCATATTATGAGCCGTGAAATCGGCGAACTCGAGTACACGGATGAAGAATACCTGAATTACGGCTCAGATTATGCAGACAGCAATATTCCGTCCGCAGGTCTTTGCCTGCTTGAAACTCCCGAGGGCGAAGATTCTGACGAATACGAAGCACGCCAGGCGGCTAAACTTATACTCTCAAAAATCAAAAACGGTGAAACTGTGCGTGAGGGTGACTCATACCGCAAAATCGGTTTTTCCGACTTTGCCGTTCTGTTTCGCTCACCTAAAAACAGGTTGCCGATATGGACAAAAGTCTTTGCTGAATACGGTATTCCAGCAAGTGCTAACAACCGCGTGAACCTGTTTGATAATAACGAAGTTGTGATACTGCTATCACTTCTTCGCACTATTGACAATCCGTCGCGCGATGTTCCTCTGCTTGCTACGCTTATGTCTGTATTTTACGGCTACACTGCAGAACAGATTGCTGAGGCAAAGGTTAAACACCGCACAAGCAAACTCTACGGATGTATTACTGCTGAACAGGACACATTCTCACGTTTTATTGATGATATTGACAAATACAGGCGCTATGCCGCTTCAATGAGCGTTGAAAACTTCCTTCGCCAAATTATCAGCGACACTTCGTATATTGCTGTTATCTCTGCTATGGGCGACGCCCGACAGCGCAAACTCAATGTTATGAAGTTTGTTGAACTTGCCGCTGTGTTTGACAAGGGCGAAAATATCGGACTTACTTCGTTTATACGCTTTGTTGACAATATCATTAAAAGCGAAGTGTCCGTTGACAGCGCAGAACTCGGATATAGCGGTGAAAGTTCTGTAAAACTTATGTCAATTCATCAGTCAAAAGGTCTTGAATTTCCTGTTTGTATTTTTGCTTCTTCTGCCCATAAATACAATACGGAGGATTTGCGCGACCTTATCCAACTTAACAACAAGTGCGGAATAGGTCTGAAAGTTTATAACGAAGCGCAACTTTACCGCTATAATTCCGTGCAGTATTCCTGTATAAAAAATATGAACTCCTGCGCTCTTATGAGCGAAAATCTGCGTGTGCTTTACGTTGCAATAACGCGTGCCAAAGAGCAGTTTATTACTTTTGCGTCATATAAAAATATTGCTTCTGCCGTTGAGAAGGCGGCTGCAAAGATTGTTGACGGCACTATCTGCAGCACAACTGTAAAACACGCTCAAAACGACGCGGATTTGCTGCTGATGACTGCGCTGCTTCACAAAGACGGCGGGGAACTTCGCAAGATGACCGATGTTGATGTCAGAACAGATTTGTCATTTGATTTTGATATGCAGATATTCTTTGACAGCGATATTGATATTAGCACTAATGCCGAAAGTAATACTGCAAAGCCTGACGAATTGCTTGTAAACGCAATCAGAAAAAAACTCGAATACAGTTATTTTGCAAGTGAACTTTCTGCATTTTCATCAAAGCGCAGCGCGTCTGAACTTGACGAGCGCGACAGCGGATTTAAGTTCTTTGCTAAAACAAAGCCGGCGTTTCTTGATTCAAGCGGTATGACGTCCGCTGAGCGCGGCAGCGCTATGCACGCGTTTATGCAGTATGCCGATTTTGATGTTGCTAAAGACGATATTGAAGCAGAGGTAAAACGTCTGCTTGACAGACATTTTATAACCGAAAAGCAGGCAGAAGTTCTTGACCGTGAAAAACTTAAAAAGTTCTTTGACAGTAATATTGCACACCGTATGCTTAAAAGTCCCGCTGTTTACCGCGAACTTAAAGTCACATCGCTGATACCTGCCTGTGAACTTGAAAACACCGATTTTGATGATAAAATTCTTGTTCAGGGTATTGCCGACTGTATCTTTGAGGAGGACGGTGAACTTGTGCTTGTAGACTACAAGACAGATTATGTTAAAACGGCAGACGAACTGCTTGACCTTTACAAAAAGCAACTTGCTTTTTACAAAATAGCAGCGCAGAAAACGCTCAAAAAGCCTGTAAAACAGGCGCTTTTGTACTCGTTTTCTCTGTCTGAAGAGTGTGTTTATAAATAATTTGAAAAAACACTTGCATTTTTGCAATTCATTTGTTATAATGTTTTGCGTTATAAGATATCTCGTGAATTAAGAGAGGTGAAAGTAATGAAAGACGGAATTCATCCTAAGTATGAAACTTGCACAGTAAGATGCGCCTGCGGTGCTACTTATGAAACCAAGAGCACAAAGGGCGATATGAGAGTTGATATTTGTTCAAAATGCCACCCATTTTTCACCGGTAAGCAGAAACTCGTTGATACAGGTGGACGTGTTGACAGATTCAACAAGAGATTTGCTAAAAAAGCGTAATCAAAAAATAATGGCAACAGAGCAATAGGCGAGGTACAACAACGCCTTATCTGTTGCCTTGTTTTTATTTGGTGATAATTATGACTGAATACAAAACTGTTGAAAATGCGGCTGACGATTTTTTTGTTGAAAAAAAGTCTAAGTTTATCGGCTATGTTAAACCGGTTAAAACGCAGGACGAAGCCATAAGTTTTATTAACGAAATCAAGGCGAAGCATTGGGACGCAACGCACAATGTTTACGCTTATGTTCTGCGCGAAAACAACACACAGCGCTACTCCGATGACGGCGAGCCGAGCGGTACTGCCGGCGTGCCGGTCCTTGATGTTATATTAAAGTCAGGCGTTAGTGATGTATGCGTTGTTGCAACAAGATACTTCGGCGGCACACTTCTCGGTGCAGGCGGTCTTGTCCGTGCATATTCGCACACTTCAAAAATTGCTCTTGAAGCAGGCAACATAATTACAATGGCGGAGTGTTCTGTTATTGAAACTGCTGTTGAATACTCGTTTTACGACAGAATCAGTCAATTGCTTGCAGACTTCGGCGCCAATATAACAAACACCGATTTTGCCGATAATGTCAAAATCACTTTTACGCTAAAAGCAGACAAATCCGCCGACCTTGCCGCAAAACTCATCGATATTAGCGGCGGCAAGTATACCTTGAATGTAGTCGGTACAATATTTGATAAGGTAAAATAAAATGCTGTACTCATTTTGAGTACAGCGTTTTTACACATTTATAATCTCTATATCGTGATTAGCAAAGGGGATTAGTTTGTCTGTTATATCGCTTGTCTTAACCTTCATATAACAGTTGAATGTACCGTCTGTACAGCCGTATTCATTCTCGTTAAGCACCTCGCTGTCAAAGACTATTCGCACCTCTTTTGCACTCTCAAGCAACAGACTGTATACCGTTGTTGCGCCGACTTTTGTTTCCATCATTTCAAGTAGCATTTCGCTTGGTGCAAACGATACACGCGACACACCGAGCGCCTTACCAAAATCCTTTGTTACAAACGGTTTGTCGCCGGGTGTTACAAACAGATAAAAACTTGTTTTTTGCCTGTTGCACAAAAACAGAGTTTTAACTACTTTACAACCGAGTTTCTTGTCAATTTCAATGCAGTCGTCCATTGTAACAGCGTCGCCTGTGTCAACCCTCTCAAACGGAATATCAAGTTCACCAAGAGTTTCGTATACAAGTTTTTGTAGGTGTGTTTCGAATTTTTCAGGCGGCGTTTTTATAATTTCACTAACAAACATAACTACTCCTTATCAAGCGGCTTTGAAAGCCTGATTGCAACAATTTCAGGGTGGTTGAACAGCCTGAAAGGGAACTCAGCGTTGCCTATTCCGCGGCTTACTATCAGTTTTGGACGCTCACCAAATGAGCCTTTCGCGTATTTTGGGAACAGACCCTGACCGGGTGAAAGTACCGGACCTATGAACGGCAGAATAAACTGCCCGCCGTGTGCGTGACCTGAAAGTTGCAAGTCAAAATCATATTTGCTGTAATTCATCTGCTCAACTATTTTAAAGTTTTCCGGGAAATGCGACAGCACTATTTTAAATCCTTTTTTCTCCTCAAGTTCGTGCAGGAGAGGGGATTCGTCTTTATACCGGAATGTGCCTTTTTTTCTTTCGGCGTACGCTTCAAAACTCGCCTGATTTTCATCAAGACCGAGTATGTTGATAACGCTGCCGTTTATTTTAACCTCGGCGATTTCGTCAAGCAGCACGTTAAAGCCTATACCGCACAGTTCTGCCATAATTTCTTCAAAATTTTCAAGCCTTCGTTCGTGATTGCCTGTAATGTAGTAAACAGGTGCAATCTCAGCAAGATTTTTGCCGTAATCAAGCATTTTATCTTTGTGGCGGCATTTGTCATTGATAAAGTCGCCTGTTATCATTATCAGGTCGGGACGCAGTTTGCGTGTGCTTTCAAGAACATTTTTCCTTGATGACGAATGTAAGTCAGACAAATGTACAATTTTGAGTGTGTTTTCTATATCGGCTGACGTGATTTTGTAGTTTGTAATGTCAAGTTTGTAGTTCTGATAGTATAAAAATATTGCTATTATCAGCACTGCAATTGTTAAAAATACATA
>ONXZ01000038.1 GCA_900321905.1 uncultured Eubacteriales bacterium | reverse complement strand
TAGGAATAATAAAAGAATGCACGAGATTTTTATTGTCGATATGGTCTTGCTCGCTATGTTGGCAGCAGGACTTCTTGCTATTGCAGCGCTCAGCCTTGCTTGCGACTGGATGTGCGGCGACTGCGGCTGATGAAAATAAAAAAAGTTCTTGACAAATCATTCTTATCGGTGTATGATACTAACTTGTAAAGGCAATGGAGTCTTTGGGTATACCCAAGGACTCTTTATCTTTTTAAGTAAATATTCGGACAAAGGCGTCTGTAGTATGTTGATACTATAGGTGCCTTTTTCTGCTTTTTAGGAGGAAACAGTTATGGCTTATGTTGATGAAGTAATGGATTTTTTAAAGCGACGCGACGGTAACGAGGCGGAGTTTTTGCAGGCAGTTGAGGAGGTTTTTGACTCACTTCGCCCTGTAATTGAGCAGAACGAGGAGAGATACAGAAAACTCGCCCTGCTTGAAAGACTCGTTGAGCCTGAGAGAATTTTCCGTTTTCGCGTTCCGTGGATTGACGACAACGGTCAGGTACACGTTAACAGAGCGTTCCGCGTGCAGTTTAACTCTGCAATCGGTCCGTACAAGGGCGGTTTAAGGCTTCACCCAAGCGTTACACTTTCGGTTATCAAATTCCTCGGATTTGAGCAGATTTTCAAAAACTCGCTCACAGGTCTGCCAATCGGCGGCGGTAAGGGCGGTTCTGACTTTGACCCGAAGGGCAAGAGCGACCGTGAAATTATGATGTTCTGCCAGAGTTTTATGACAGAACTTTGTAAGGTAATCGGTGAAAACACCGACGTACCTGCAGGCGACATCGGCACAGGCGCAAGAGAAATCGGATATATGTTCGGCCAGTATAAGAGAATTCAGAAAAAATATGAGGGCGTTCTCACAGGTAAGGGATTATCTTTCGGCGGCTCGCTCACAAGAACAGAAGCAACAGGCTACGGACTCCTTTACATTGTTGAGGAAATGCTCAAGTGCCACAACATTGATATTGCCGGCAAGACAGTTGTAGTATCAGGTTCGGGCAACGTTGCGATTTATGCTGTTGAAAAGGCACAGCAACTCGGTGCAAAAGTTGTTACTGTTTCAGATTCAACAGGCTGGGTTTATGACCCTGAGGGAATTGACGTTGAACTTCTCAAAGAAATTAAAGAAGTTAAGCGCGCAAGACTTACGGAATACGCTGCAGCAAGACCTTCAGCGCAGTACCACGAGGGCAGAGGCGTATGGCAGATTAAGTGCGATATCGCGCTTCCGTGTGCAACGCAGAACGAACTTCACCTTGATGACGCAAAGCAACTTGTTGCAAACGGTGTTATCGCTGTTGCAGAGGGCGCAAATATGCCTACAACAAGAGACGCCACAAAATACTTGCAGGATAACAAAGTGTTCTTTATTCCCGGCAAGGCAGGCAACGCCGGCGGCGTAGCAACATCTGCACTTGAGATGAGCCAGAACTCAGAGAGAGTTTACTGGAGTTTTGAAAAAGTTGACCGCAAACTCAAAGATATTATGGTTAACATCTACCACAATATCGACGACGCGGCTAAAAAATACAACCTTGAAGGCGACTATGTAGCGGGCGCAAACATTGCGGGATTTGAAAAAGTTGCGGACGCTATGATTGCACAGGGTGTAGTATAATAAGATTAACCGATTTGCCTTCCCCCCAAGGGGAAGCCAAAGAAGTTACTCGCTACGCTCAAACAGTTATTTAACCTATAACAAACTTTTATATAAGGCAAAGGTGTCTTGGTGAAAACCGAGGCGCCTTTGTCACTTTTTTGGAGAAAGACAATGCAAGATAACAGAGTTAAAAACATTCCTTTAATCGCGCATATGTTCGTTATCCGCGAGGAAAGTATTAAAGAAAAAACTACTGAAACCGACAATTCTTACTATAATCTGAATTTGGATTTTGACAGCGAATACTGCCAAAACACGACTGCGTGGGATTGATATGACTAAGTATATTTTTGTAACAGGCGGCGTTGTTTCAGGCCTTGGCAAGGGTATAACCGCCGCCTCGCTCGGCAGACTGCTCAAGGCGCGCGGACTCAAGGTCGCAGCGCAAAAACTTGACCCTTACATTAACGTTGACCCCGGCACAATGAGTCCGTTCCAGCACGGCGAGGTTTATGTTACGGAGGACGGTGCGGAAACCGACCTCGACCTCGGCCACTACGAGCGTTTTATTGACGAAAATCTGAATAAATACTCAAACCTTACCACCGGCAAAGTTTACTGGAATGTGCTCAACAAAGAACGTCGCGGAGAATATCTCGGCTCGACTGTGCAGGTCATTCCGCACATCACAAGCGAGATTAAGGAATTTGTTTATTCAGTTGGCAAAAAGACTGACGCAGACGTTGTTATTACGGAAATCGGCGGCACAATCGGCGATATTGAAAGCCAGCCGTTTATTGAGGCGGTGCGCCAGATTTCGCTTGAAGTCGGCAAGGAAAACAGTCTGTTTATTCACGTTACGCTTGTGCCGTTTCTCAGTGGGTCAGACGAGCATAAAACAAAACCCACACAGCACTCTGTCAAAGAACTGCAGGGTATGGGCGTTAACCCCAATATCATTGTGCTGCGCTGCGACAGACCTCTTGAGGAAGCGATTTTTCACAAAATCTCGCTGTTTTGCAACGTAAAGCCTGACTGTGTTATTGAAAATATAACGCTCCCTAATCTTTACGAAGCACCGCTTATGCTTGAAAAATCAAATTTTTCAGAGATTGTGTGCCGCGAACTCAATATTGACGCAAACAAGCCAGATTTGGCGGAATGGACCGCGCTTGTTGAAAAAATCAAGGGCGAGCGCAAGGAGGTTTGCATTGGTCTTGTCGGCAAGTATGTTGAACTGCACGACGCTTATTTATCTGTTGCGGAGGCGCTTCGCCACGCGGGTTATTACAACGACGCTAAAGTTAAAATTCGCTGGATAGACTCCGAGCATATTACAGACGAAAACGCCGCTGAAATGCTTGCAGGTCTTGACGGAATTATTGTCCCCGGCGGCTTTGGCAGCAGGGGAATTGAGGGTATGATTTTAACCGCAAAATTTGCAAGGGAAAACGGACTGCCGTATTTTGGTATCTGCCTTGGTATGCAGATTGCAGTTATCGAATATGCAAGGAATGTTGCAGGACTGACAAACGCTAATTCCGGCGAGTTTGACGAGATGTGTGCTGACAAGGTGATTGATTTTATGCCCGGTCAGTACGAGGATATTGACAAGGGCGGTACTCTGCGGCTCGGCGCGTATCCGTGTGTGCTCC
Organism: uncultured Eubacteriales bacterium; assembly: GCA_900321905.1. Classification (GTDB taxonomy): domain Bacteria; phylum Bacillota; class Clostridia; order Oscillospirales; family Acutalibacteraceae; genus Eubacterium_R. The sequence continues at coordinate 14,166 of ONXZ01000038.1, read as the reverse complement.
AAAACGGCACGGTTATCCGCTCGCTTTACGGCAGCGAAAATATCAGCGAGCGCCACCGCCACCGCTATGAATTTAATAACGACTACAGGGAAGTTCTGCAGAAAAACGGCTTAACACTCGGCGGACTTTCGCCCGACGGCAGACTTGTCGAAACTGTTGAAATTAATGACAGACCTTTTTATATCGGCGTGCAGTATCACCCCGAATTCAAGAGCAGACCAAACAGACCACATCCGCTGTTTAAGGGATTTATTGCAGCGGCTTTAAAGGAGAGATAAAATGCTTACTCCCAATATGAATTACGCAAACTTAAAGGATTCATATTTGTTTTATAATATTGCCAAGAAAACAGACGCCTATATGGAAATCCACTCCTCACAGCGGCTTTTGCGGCTCGGTATAGGCGATGTTTCTCTGCCCCTGTGCGGCGCTGTTATTGACGCGCTGCACAGTGCGGTGGACGACCAGGCGGACAAAAAAACCTTTATGGGTTATATGCCCGAGTGCGGCGCGCCGTTTTTGCGCAGCGCGATTGCGGAGCATTACAAAAAACGCGGCGTTTTGCTTGATACCGACGAGGTGTTTGTTTCAAGCGGCGCGAGCGACGAGCTCGGCGATATACTCGACCTGTTTGACAGCAGCAGTTCTGCGCTTGTTATCGAGCCTGCGTACCCTGCATATGTTGACGCAAATATAATCGCAGGGCGCAAAATTTTACATTATCACGCTGGCGAAAAAGACGACTTTGCTCCGTACCCAGACGACAGCGTTAAGGCGGATATTATTTATATTTGCTCGCCTAACAATCCTACAGGCGCAGTCTATACAAAAGAAAAACTGCAGGCGTGGGTTGAATTTGCCAATAAAAACGGCAGCGTTATTCTTTTTGACGCCGCATATGAAGCGTTCATTGATGATGAAGATATACCGCACAGCATTTTTGAAATTGACGGTGCAAAGACCTGTGCTATTGAGATTTGCTCGCTGTCTAAAACGGCAGGTTTTACAGGTACACGCTGCGGCTACACCGTTATACCAAAAACACTTGAGCGTAACGGTATGCACCTTAACGATATGTGGGTGAGAAACCGCACCACCAAGACAAACGGCGTTTCGTATATTATCCAAAAAGGTGCGGCGGCTGTGTTTACCGAAGAGGGACAGGCGCAGATTAAGGCGAATATTCGGGTGTACAAGGATAACGCAAAAGTGCTGATGAGCGCGCTTGACAAGGTTGGCGCATGGTACTGTGGCGGAAAAAATGCGCCGTATATCTGGATGAAATGTCCCGACGGTATGACGAGTTGGGAATTCTTTGACCTGCTGTTCGAAAAGGCGCAGATTGTCGGCACACCGGGCGTTGGCTTTGGCGAAAACGGCGACGGTTATTTCCGCTTTACTACGTTCGGTAACCCTGACGACACAAAAACTGCCGCAGGCAGAATTGTTGAATTACTTAAATAATTAAAGGCTGATTCAGGCGAGGAGCAATTGCTTTTGTTATTGCACCTCGCTTTTATTCAGCCTTTTTTAAATATGTGTTGTTATATTGTGCCTCAACTGTTATAATTAAGTTAACACATATTTTGAGGTGAGAATATGACCTACCATCTGGCGATTGACCTCGGCGCTTCAAGCGGCCGCCATATCCTCGGCTATATCGAGGACGGCAAAATTAAACTTGAAGAAGTTTACAGATTTGAAGATTATCTTAAAGAGGAGAACGGCTCCTTTATATGGGATATAGATAAAATGGTGCGCGAGGTTAAAGCAGGTATTGCAAAATGCGGTGAAATCGGTAAAATTCCGTCAACTATTGCTATAGATACTTGGGGCGTTGATTATGTTTTGCTTGACGAAAACAAGAGGGAACTGCTGCCTGCATATTCATACCGCGATAACAGAAATAATCTTATTCAAAACGATGTAGCGGCAGTTATTTCGCAGGACGAACTGTATGCGAGAACAGGCATACAAAAGGCTAATTACAACACGCTCTATCAACTCTACTGCGACAAAGAAAGCGGCAAACTTGATAGCGCAAAGTATTTTATGAATATGCCAGACTACCTTGCTTTTAAATTGACGGGAGTTATTAAAAACGAGTATACAGAGGCTACGACAACCAACCTGATTAACGCGAAAACAAAGAATTGGGACGGCGAAATACTTGATACGCTCGGGATAAAAAAGGATATTTTCAGCCCTGTTTCTATGCCTTGCACAGAAGTTGGCGCGCTTGTCGGTTTTGATTTTGACAGTACGGTCGTGCTTGCGCCGTCGCACGATACTGCAAGCGCAGTTGCGGCTTGCTCTGTCGGCGACAGCGGCGTGTATATTTCATCCGGCACCTGGTCGCTGATTGGTACTGAAAACACAGAGCCTGTCCTGAGCGAGGACGCGCTCAAAGCAAACTTTACAAACGAGGGCGGCATTAATCACCGCTTCCGCTTCCTCAAAAACTATATGGGTATGTGGCTGTTTCAGAATATCCGCAAGGATTTGAACAAGCAGTACACCTATGACGAGATGATGCAAATGGCGATGAACAGCGGCAGTTTTGAACTTATCGACACAAACGACAATGCGTTTCTTGCCCCTGAAAGTATGGTCGGCGCAATCAGAACGTATCTTAAAAACGACAGGCTTCCGATTGATGTGCTGATTAACTCCGTTTACCATTCGCTTGCAAAGGCGTATGCTCAGGTTGTAGATGAGATTGAAAAAATCAGCGGCAAAACAGTTGATACAATAAACATTGTGGGCGGCGGCAGCAAGGATAAATACCTTAACAAACTCACAGCGCAGTACACAGGCAAAAAAGTGCTTGCGGGTCCGGTTGAAGCAACTGCTACGGGCAACCTGATTTCGCAAATGCTGTACTCAAAAGAGGTCGCCTCGCTTGAAGAAGCAAGAAAACTTGTAAAAAAATCATTTGACATTTACGAAATATAATTAAAGCGTACCTTGCCTTTCGGCGTGGTACGCTTTTTGTGTGTGCAAAAAATGAAGCGCCAAGCCGCACGTGGCGGCAAAGCGCTTCAGAGGGGGATAGGTTATGTTAATCTGTTTGCTGATGGCACTTATGCGCGTTCGGACAGTGTGAGCATTTCTGACCGCAGGGGCCTATGCCTGCCTTTCTGTCCTTTACCATTTTGCGCACTGCAAGGAACACCAACAACATAACTGCAAGCAGTGCAACGATAGTTCCCCAGTTAGCCTGCAAAAAATCTAACAAATTTGTCCATAGCCTTACTGCCAATAAATCAGTCATTGAAATTCCTCCTTTTGTACCATTATAGTTTTTCAGTATCTGAAAATCAATTATTTCTTTGACTTTTTAACACTTACTGTAAGGTGGTTGTCGTCGTACTTGTTCTTTCTGAACAGGAAGTAGCAGAAGCAAGCAACGACTGCAACAGCAAAGATAATGCCGATAACATTTGCGCCGCCTGTAAAGATTGAGCCAATCTGGAACACTACAAGCGATACCGCATATGCAAGCAGGCACTGATAGCCGATTGCAAACCAAGTCCATTTTGCAGAGTTCATCTCTCTCTTAATAGCACCGATTGCTGCAAAGCAAGGAGCGCACAGAAGGTTAAAGATGAGGAATGAGAATGCTGCAAGTTTTGTCATGCCTTCAAAGTCAAGCACACCGAATACGCCTACAACTTCTTCCTTAGCAACAAGACCCATAATAGTTGCGATTGTAGCCTTGATGTTGGCAAAGCCGAGCGGTGCGAATATCCACTTGATACCGTTACCAACGATACCGAGAACGCTTGTTTCGAGTTCTCTGTCAGGGTTGAAGCCGCCTTCGCCGAATACAGAGCCGAGCCAGATGATGATTGATGAAAGAAGAATGATTGTGCCAGCCTTCTTGATGAATGACCAGCCGCGTTCCCACATTGAACGGAGAACTGTGCCGACTGTCGGCAGGTGGTATGCAGGAAGTTCCATAACAAACGGAGCAGGGTCGCCTGCAAAAGGCTTTGTCTTTTTGAGCATAATACCTGAGCAGATGATTGCCGCAATACCGATGAAGTAGGACGCGGTTGCAACGAGCGATGAGCCGTGGAACAGCGCAGTAGCAATCATTGTGATAATCGGCAGTTTAGCGCCGCAAGGGATAAACGTCGTTGTCATAATCGTCATACGTCTGTCGCGCTCATTTTCAATGGTACGCGAAGCCATAACGCCCGGTACGCCGCAACCTGTGCCGACAAGTACAGGAATAAAGGATTTACCCGAAAGACCGAACTTTCTGAAAATTCTGTCCATAATGAAAGCAACACGAGCCATATAACCGCAACTTTCAAGGAATGCGAGGCAGAGGAAAAGTACGAGCATCTGCGGTACGAAACCGAGAACTGCGCCTACACCTGCAACGATACCGTCAAGGATAAGTCCGCTGACAAAATCATTTGCGCCGATTTTTTCAAGCAGGTTGCCGATAAGAGTAGGAATACCGGGAACCCAGATACCGAAGTTTTCAGCCTCAGGAACTTCGCCTGCAGGCTCAATGCCTTCTTCCTCGTTACCCATAGCGGCGTCAACGTAAGGCGCGATGTCGTAGCCTTCCTCGGCAAGTGAGTCAGCGTAGAAGCCGTAAGGCTCTTCAAAGTCGGCCCAACTGCCGTCCTCAACTGCGCCCTGAATATCCTCGGCGCCCGGAACGTCAGCCTCAACTGCCTTGTTAACAACGCTTACAAATTCTTTGTTTGAAAACAGGTTTTTCTGTGCGTATTCGTCCATAGCGTCGGAATATGCGCTGCCACCTGTGAGATTCCAGCCGTCACCGAAAAGTCCGTCGTTTGCCCAGTCGGTAAGTCCTGTACCAAGCGCGGCACCCGACATTGAAATTGAGTAAACAATGTACATAATAAGCACAAATATCGGAAGACCGAGGAAACGGTTTGTAACAACCTTGTCAATTTTATCAGATGTTGACAGTTTGCCTTTGTTTGCTTTTTTGTAGCAGGATTTAATGATTGTGCCTATGTAAACGTATCTTTCGTTTGTGATAATGCTCTCTGCGTCGTCGTCGAGTTCATCTTCCGCAGCCTTAATGTCAGCAGCGATGTGAGCCTTGTCCTCAGCGGAGATGTTCAGTTTTTCAAGCACTTTTTCGTCGCTTTCAAAAAGTTTGATTGCGTACCAGCGCTGTTGCTCCTGCGGCATATCGTGCAGCAGTCTTTCTTCAATATGTGCAATAGCATGCTCAACAACACCGCTGAAACTGTGCTGCGGAACAGTAGCCTCGCCTGACGCTGCTTTGATTGCGGTTTCAGCCGCGTTTTCAACGCCTGTGCCTTTAAGTGCCGAAATCTCAACAACAGGGCAGGCAAGTTGACGTGAGAGTTCGTCGCAGTCAATCTTGTCACCGTTCTTTTTAACAACGTCCATCATATTGATGGCAACAACTACAGGGATACCAAGTTCAACGAGTTGCGTTGTAAGGTAAAGGTTTCTTTCAAGGTTTGTACCGTCAACAATGTTAATGATTGCGTCAGGCTTTTCGTCAATAAGGTAATCCCTCGCAACAACCTCCTCGATTGTGTACGGTGAAAGGGAGTAAATACCCGGAAGGTCGGTGATGGTTACATCACTGTGTTTTTTAAGTTTACCTTCCTTTTTTTCTACAGTAACGCCCGGCCAGTTACCAACGTATTGGTTTGAGCCAGTCAGCGCATTAAAAAGTGTGGTCTTACCGCTGTTAGGGTTACCAAATTATTCAACTTCAATAAGTTCAGCGTCGCCTTTGCGGATTGAAAGTTCGTAATCTCTTACAGTAACTTCAACGGGGTCGCCAAGCGGTGCAACCTTGCGCACATAAATCTCAACGCCTTTGGTGATTCCCATATCCATAATTCTGCGCTTGAGTGCGCCCTCACCGTGGATACGCTTAACCTTACAGGTTTCACCGATTTTTACATCTCTGAGTGTCATACTTCTACCTCCTGCTATATATTAATACAATATTAAACATATATCTTCATTGCCATTTCTTTGCTTATGGCAACTCGCGTTTCCTTAACTTTAACAATTATATTGCCGTTTTGTTCGGTTATCACAGTAACTGTGTCGCCAATAATAAAGCCAAGATTTTCAAGATGTTTTTTAACTTCGGGTTTGCCGCCGATTTTTTTGATAACGTAGGCAGTGCCTGCGTCTGCAACGCTGAGCGGAATCATAAAAACATCTCCTTTCTGCCATAGGGGATATGTGCGGTTAGTGCTTGCTAACCATATATATTATAGTTAGCGAGCGCTAACTTGTCAAGCGTTTTTTAAAATTTTTTATTTGTTGATATTTGTGGCAATATATGTTAAAATACGGTTAATGCGAGGTGATAGAGTGGATAACAGAGAATCTGCAGAGATGTATCTTGAAACAATTTATGTTTTATCTCAAAAATCTGATTCAGTCAGGAAGATTGACGTCAGCAAACATATGGGTTACGCAAAACCGTCCGTAACACGCGGCATCAGCCTGCTTGAAAAGCGCGGTCTTGTAACCGTCGACACAAACGGCAATATCATTCTCACAAAGCAGGGTGAGCAGGAGGCGCAGCATATTTATGAGCGCCACACAGTTTTGTCCAAGATGTTTATGAACCTCGGCGTTGATGAAAAAACGGCAACGGACGACGCCTGCCGTATTGAGCATTATATTAGCGACACAACGTTCAACGCAATAAAAAAGCATATGAATAAGTATCAATAAAAGCAACAACAAAAGCAACAACCCCGAAGAAATTCGGGGTTGTTTTTTGATTATAAAAGTCCCATCACGGTGTCGCCGTGGCGGTGTTCGTCATTTTTAACGCTCTCAATTTCTGCAAATTTTTCAGCAACAGGTGCGTATGTGTCAACTGCGCCGTATTCAAATTTTGCAATAAGCGGATACAACTTCTTTTTGCCGATTATTTTGTATAGCAGCGGCACAACAGTTGCAAGCGTTTTCTTTGGCTTGAGCGTTGTGTCTGTAAGCCCTTTGAACACAGATGCGTGGTGACCTTCTTCAGAAGCAAGCCTGCGGAAGGTTTCCGCGTCGTTTTTGTCCTTGACAACATCGGCGAGCGCGTTATACATCAGCACTGCGTCAAGTTCGCCCTGCTGCGCTTTTAAAAGGACTTTCATATCCTCACTTGAAATACTCATTTTATTCTCCTATTTCACAAAAGTTTTTGCAAAAGCGGCAGCCGCCTTGCAGTCATCCTCGTTAGGTCTGCCCTTGTGAATTCCCTTGAACTCACCCTTGCAGTGGAACTCTTTTTGTTCCATAGCAACGCCGACCTTGTCAGCCTCTGCCTTAACCTTTTTGTAAGTGGAGTTGAGCATAGCCGCAGAGCCGAAGTTTACAATCTTGCCTACTTTATTCTTATCAAGCGTGCTGATAAAATCCTTAACCTCAGGGTCGATGTTAAACGCATAGTACGAGTTGCCGAGGAAGAGATAGTCTACCTGCTCGTTAACAGGCTCGCTGATTGGCAGAGCCTCAACGCCGAGCGCTTCGGCTACATATTCGGCAAGTCTTTTAGTATTGCCTGTTTTTGTGTAGTATCTCACAGCAAAAGTCATAATATTACCTCCAAAATTATTTTTTGTCATTATAGCACACTAAAATGTAAAACACAAACAAATTATGCAATTTGGACAGTAATCGACAGGTTTCTAAAATTGATTGACAACTTATTGACAATAAATCTTGATTTACTACTTTAAAAATGTTACTATTATAATAGTACGTTAGAAAGGGTGCAAAGTTATGCACGAACATCATCACCACCATACCGTGAGCGCTGACAGTAAAGAGGAACTTAAAGCGCTTTTGGAGTATATGGTCAGTCACAATTCTTCACACGCAGAAGAACTGTCGCAGATTGCCAGGCAGTTAAAGTCGCTCGGAAGCGATACCGCAAGCGAAAAAGCGCTCGCCGCGCTTGAGGAGTACAAAAAAGGCAATGCGCTGCTTAATGAAGCGCTTGAATCTCTGAGTTAAAGGGGAAATAAAATGAAAGATTTAAAGTATCTTTACGAGTTTGAAAACCTGCTTCAGGAGGCGAACAATGACCTTGTTCAGCAGGCAAAAAAAGAGGGCAAACTCTGCCTTGGCTACACCTGCTATCACATACCGGAGGTGCTTCTTAATCTTCCGGGTTGTTTTTCAACAAGGCTACGCGCGCCGCGTACAGGTTCGCTTGACATCTCAACTTATTATTTGAGTTCGTTCCTTTGCGGCTTTTCAAAAGCCATTGTTGAAAGAGGAATCGAGGGCGGATATCAGCACCTTGACGCGCTTTTCGGCAGCGAAACCTGCTCGCAGATGAACAGAGCGTACGAGCATTTTGAACTTTTGCACCTTGTTGATAATCCAAACTTCTTTGTGACTATTTCAGATGTGCCGTTTAAAATTCAGCCTCATACAATCAAGCATTACAAGCGCCAGATGCAGGAGAAAGTGCTTGATAAACTGCAAGAGGTTTACGGCGTTGACACAAGCGAGGAAGCACTACGCAAAGCCGTTGAACAGCACAACGAGGTTTGCCGCCTGATTACCGAAATCGGCGAGTACAGAAAAGAAGAAAATCCGCGTATCACGGGTTATGAATACCACGTTTTAAACCTTATTACATACTGCTGCCCGAAATATCTTATCATCGACAAACTGCGCGAAACCGCAGAGGAACTCAAAACAAGAGTTCCCGATGAAAAGAAAAATTACAGGGCAAAAATTGTCGTTGTCGGCTCTGAAATGGACGACCCTGATTTTACAAAACTCATTGAGGATTCAGGCGCGCTTGTTGTTGCTGACCGCTTCTGCTTCGGCGCTCTGCCCGGCAGGGAGGAGATTAAACTCACCGACGACCACGATGTGCTTGAACAGATTATCGTTCACTATATGAAAACCTGCCAGTGTCCGCGTTATATGGCGCAGGAAAAAGTTGAGGGCAGGCGCGAATACGTTAAAAAACTTGTTGAAGATTACCACGCAGACGGCGTGCTTTATGAGCAACTCAAGTTCTGTGAATACTGGGGATATGAGAGAGCGCTCGCTTCCCACGTTGTTACAAACGATTTCGGTATTCCGTCAGTCTGCGTTGACCGCCAGTACACGGCAAGCGCGTCAGGTCAGCTCAGAACGCGTGTTCAGGCTTTTGTAGAAAGCCTCGAGATTAAGAAAATTCAAAAGGAAAAGGAGCAGGCGTAATGAATATAAAGGCAAAACTTAAAAACCTCTGGCGCAATGAGCCGAGCAACCTCGGCGATTTGCACGAGGATAAAACAGGACTGCTCAAACACAGGGAATGGCGCGGCGTTGCGGATACAGCGTACGACTATTACCGCTGGCTCATCACCTGGAAAGATATTATCGTTATGGCAGGCAAGGGGCCTGTGTCAACTGTCAAAGGTCTTGCAAATTACCGCTGGATGATGAGTTACCTCACCGCTCCTGCATGGGTTGACAGACACACCGAGGGTTTGCGCGGTCCGCAACTGCGTATAACTCACCTGCATTTTAATATGCTCGTTAAACCTACTACCGACCTTATCAACTTCCTGCTCACGAGCGACAGACACTTTCACGAAAATTCAAAGTGGGCTGACAGAACTGTCAATGTTGACGAGATTTTTTCATCGGAGTTCATTGCGGGCTTCCCGAATCTGAGGGACAACCACGTTACCACAATCCCGATTTTCCTCACCTCTATGGTTGATCAGAACATCACGCCGCCGTACCTTGATATCACCGAGAGTTACGGCGTGCCTGCGGACGTTTGTCCGCTTCCGTCAGCGGAGGCAGGCGTTGCGATTAACGACGATTATCCGCTTGTGGGCAAATGCTCGCTCACCTGCAATATGCCTTGCGACGGCTCAATTATGAACTCGTCGTATATCGACAGACGTTTCAACATTCCGACTCAGGTTATCAACGTTCCGCTCCGCTACAACGGCGAGGACGTGCAGGAATACGCTGTTGATGAAATTAAGTCTGCTATTCAGTTTGTCGAGGAACAGACAGGCGAAAAGTGGGACTGGGAACACTTCTTCAAAGCGATGAAGCAGTACAACAAGCAGACTGAATACGAAATTCAGAAGTGGGAGGTTAACAAGACCGACTATCCGCAGATGACGGGCGCGACCTTCTGGCTTTACAGACTGTTCTACTTTCACATCTCAGGCGGTATGGATAACCGCTTCCTCAAGGTTGATAAAAAGGTCAACAAACTAATGCTCGACGCGTATGAGAAAAAGACAAAATGCTCAAAAGAAATGCGTCACAGAGCGATTGTTTGGTCTTGCCCTGCTAACTACTACACAAGCCTTGCAAACTGGCTTGAAAACTGCTGGGGTGTTAACGTTGTAATGGATATGGAAACGATGATTTCCTACTATATGTACGACACTGAGGATAAAGAAAAAGCGCTCGGCACACTTGCAAAAACGCTGCAGCGGACCACTATGCGTAAGCACACCAAAGGCGGCTACGCAAATGTTGTTGACGAACTCTGGCGTATTGTCGAGGAGTTCAACGCAGATATGGTTATTATGTACGACCAGATTTCCTGCAAAGGTATGGACGGACTTAACGGTATATTTGACGACCAGGCAAGGGAACACAACGTAAGTTTCATCTGGGTGCCGCAGGACTTAATGGACCCGCGCACAATCTCGCGCCGCGATATGCGTGAGCATATTAACAAGTATATGACAACGGTGCTTCAGGAAGAGCCGGTTGACCCGACGCTTGTTGATTTTGACGATACACTTGCATGGTGATTAAATCTGCCGCAGGCAGATTTAATCACGGATGAATATCGGAAGTAGGGAGCGATGCCCACATCGCTCCGCAACAACAAACCTGCAATAATATAATCTTTTAGGAGTAATTGAATATGAAATATTTTGGCGGATGCGATGTAGGCTCTACCTACACCAAATGCGTAATACTTGACGAAAACGGCAAAATGGTTGCCGATGTTACAAACAGAAGTAAAATCAATCCTGTTCAGTCTGCTGAAATTGCGCTTAATGACGCTGTTTCACAGGTCGATGACCTTAAATCCGCAAAGGATTTGTCATACCTTGTCGGTACGGGTTACGGACGTAACAAAGTTCCGTTTGCAGACGAAAATATCAGCGAGATTTCCTGCCACGCAATGGGTGTTCACGTAACTAATCCAAGTGTTAAGGCAATTATTGATATCGGCGGTCAGGACGTTAAGGGCATCGCTATTGACACCGACGGCACAGTTAAAAACTTTGCTATGAACGATAAGTGCGCCGCAGGTACAGGCAGATTTTACGAGGCAATGGCTAATGCTTTTGAGATGACGCTTCCCGAGTTTTCCAAACTCTCGCTTCAGGCAAAAAACACTATTCCGATTACTGCGCAGTGTACGGTTTTTGCCGAGTCGGAGGTTATCTCGCTTGTCGGCGAAGGCAAGCCAATGGACGAAATCGCTGCAGGTATCCAACTTGCAGTTGCAAAGCGCTGCTTTGTTATGGCTAAAAAGGCAGGCGCAACCGACAGCATAACTCTTACAGGCGGCTGCGCTAAAAACGACGGCTTAAAGCAGGCTATCGAAAAAGTGCTTAAAATCAAGGTTGTCGAACTCAAAACTGACCCTCAACTTATGGGTGCGCTCGGCGCTGCTGAGTACGCAAGGCAGAAAGGAATGGCTAAGTAATGAAACTTGTTAAAGCGTTATTAACACTCTTTGCTGTTTTTTGCGGCTTCTTTGTTGTGACTTTTTCAATTTACTACACAAACAGCGATATGAAACTTGTCAGAGTTATTTACGACAAAATGCAGCCGTATTATGATAATCTAAAGAAGGACAGGAAATTATAATTATGTGCCTTTCTACTGCATATAAAAACGAAATATCCGATTCAACCGCCATTATGAACAATGTAATGACGGTTGAATGTTCTGAAAATCAGGTTACGCTCATTGACCTTATGGGGCACCGCCTGACCGTTGATGGTACGCTGTTAAAAGCGAGCCTTACTGACGGATTTGTTATACTTAAAACAGACTGATTATGGACAAAACTACTATCATTGCGCTTGTCGGCAAAGGCGGCGTGGGCAAAACTTCGCTGTCTGCCGTTACGGTGCGCCTTCTTGCGGAAAACTATCCTGACAAAAAAATACTCGCCATTGATGCCGACCCTGCGGTCGGTCTTTCAACTGCACTCGGCGTTGAGGTAACCTCAACAGTTGATGATATAAGAAAGTCGTTTGTGCAGACTGTGGAAAACGGCAACCAAAACGCCGCTATCGAACTCCTCGGCGAAGCAAAGTATCAGATGTTCGATGCGCTTGTTGAAAACGATAATGTGTCTTTTCTCGCAATCGGTCGCCCTGAAAGCGCAGGTTGTTACTGCAAGGTCAATGCGTATCTTAAAGAGATAATCTCGATGATTGCTGACAATTTCGACTTTGTTGTTATCGACGGCGAAGCCGGCATTGAGCAGGTCAACCGACGTGTTATGGAAAAGGTGACGCACCTTCTGCTTGTGTCCGACGCAAGCCGCAAGGGTCTGCAGGTTATTAAGACTATTCACGATGTTGCAAACGAACTCGTTATGTTTGAAAAAACAGGCGTTATTGTAAACCGTATGCCTGATATGTCGCTTGCGGATTCGCTTGACACAAGCGGACTTGAACTGCTTGCCTGCATACCGGATGACCGCGATATGGCGCTAAATGATATGAAGGGTGATAGCGTATTCGCCCTTGATGAAAACTCGGCAGTAGTTCAGGGTACAAAGCAGGCGCTGAGTAAAATAGGTATGATATAATGAAACTTTATGACGAATGTTTTGACGGCGTAGGAAAAATTCTTGCTGCTTATCCTGCCAAAACGCTTGATTTAACAGGTGCTTCTGACTGGAACAGTTCGGGCAAAAACCAAATAATTTTTCAAAGCGAAACCGCGTATGAACTCGGCGGCGGCACTCTGCCTGCGGTCAGCAGCGTTGCGTTTACCGACAGCCGTGATTTAGTACCGCAGGACGAAGTTTTGCTTATCGGCAGCGACCTTGCGGACATCAGCGCAAACACGCCGTTTGCAAGGATTGCCTTGATTCGTGTTAACGAAGATAAAATGGGTACGGGCGAAAAACTGTACCAGACTATCAGAAAAATCGAGTACGCGCGATACCACATAAACCCCGAGGGTTATATGATGCGTATATCCGCCTTCACTCATCGTGAGGCGGCGAGGGTGAGCAAAACCGCACTCAAAAAAGGTCTGAGTTTTGCCAATATAGGCGCGTTTTTTATTGATGAATACAAAAAACAACCGCAGGTTGAGGCGGTTAAATTGTTGTTTGTCACAGCGCCTGATTTCCCTTACAGCGAACTTGAGGCGGTGATGAAAAAGTCAGAGGATATCACCACCGCCCTCGACCATATTATGAAAGATATCAAAATGGACTGCGCTACTTGCTCGCTCAAAACAGTTTGCGATGAGGTCGAAGATCTGTTTGAAAAAGATTTTAAAAAAGATTAAGACAAAAACACCTCAAAGGGGAGTACCTTCGAGGTGTTTTTTTGTGTCTATTAATTAAAGAAATTCTGTGCTATTCTGACAGTCTCCATCGCATCTTTAGCGTAGTAATCAGCGTCTATCATATCTGCGTATGACTGTGTTAACACCGCGCCGCCGACAATAACTTTTGCATCGCTGTTTTCGTGCAGGAGTTTAATAGTTTTCTCCATATTCGGCACTGTTGTCGTCATCAGCGCTGAAAGTCCAACAAGTTTGACATTTTGTCTTTGCGCTTCCTCAAGTACCGTTTCGCACTTAACGTCTTTGCCGAGGTCGATTACGTCAAAACCGTAGTTTTGAAGCAACACCTTAACAATGTTTTTGCCTATGTCGTGTATGTCGCCTTCAACTGTCGCAACAATCACTTTGTCACCCTTAACCTGTGAGCCTCCGTCAATCGCCATTTTAGTTTTGATTTCATCAAATGCGTACTTTGCGGCGTCTGCGCTCATCAGAAGTTGCGGCAAAAACAACTTGTTTTTTTCAAATCCATCGCCGACTTTGTCGAGCGCAGGTACAATATAGTCGTTGATTACATCAAGTGCGTCAGTATTTTCAAGCAACTGCTTTGCACAGCGCGCGCTCTCGTCCTTCATA
>ONXZ01000111.1 GCA_900321905.1 uncultured Eubacteriales bacterium | reverse complement strand
CTGGCTTATTATACTGCTTATTAAAGACCCTAAAAAAGTAATCAGAACAGCTCTTTTTAAAAAGAAAAAATAATATTTTTTTTCAAGAGCGGGAGTGCTTTCCGGCACACCTGCTCTTTCTTAATAATACGGGATGATAACTATGATAACAGAAACAAAAAAAATCCTTGAAGGCGTGAAAAACGGAAGTATTTCAGTTGACGATGCTTTGCTGAAATTAAAGACCGAGCCTTACGATGATCTCGGATACGCAAAGGTCGACCTTCACAGAAAAATAAGGCAGGGCGCGGCAGAGGTTATTTACGGCGCCGGCAAAACGCCCGGTCAGATTACGGGAATAATTGACTCAATGCTGAAACACGATCAGAAACAAATACTGATTACAAGGCTTTCGCCAGATTCGGCAGATATAATAAAAAAAGAATATCCGATTATGTATTTTAACGATGCGAGTATTGCAGCAATTGGTGAATTTCCTGAGCCAGACGGAATCGGAAAAGTTGTCGTTGCTACCGGCGGTACGAGTGATATTCCCGTTGCAGAAGAAGCTGCTCTCACAGCGGAATTTTTCGGCAATGAAGTTACTCGGCTTTATGACGTCGGTGTTGCAGGACTTCATCGTCTGCTTTCCCATTCAAAAGAAATAATGAACGCTTCAGTGATCATTGCTGTTGCAGGTATGGAAGGTGCGCTGGCAAGCGTTATAGGCTCAATGGCTGACTGTCCCGTTATTGCGGTACCGACTTCGGTGGGATACGGTTCGTCTTTCAATGGGCTTTCTGCACTTCTTTCAATGCTGAATTCCTGCGCTTCGGGTGTGTCGGTCGTTAATATCGACAACGGATTTGGAGCAGGGTATCTTGCAAGCAGGATTAATCATATGGAGGCAAAAAAATGAAATACTTTTTAGACAGTGCAAAAATTGATGAAATTCGCGAGGCTTATGACACCTTCGGCATTGACGGTGTAACCACAAACCCAAATCACATTATGAATTCGGGCAAGCCGTTTTACACCGTAATCGGCGAACTTGCCGAGTTTGTTAAGGAAAAGGGCATTGAAGGCTGGGAAACTTTTCCGATTTCTGTTGAGATTAACCCACACCTTGACTCTGCTGACGATATGGTTGAGATGGGCACAAAGATTGCCGCAATGAGCAAGAGTTTTGTAATCAAAATTCCTTGCACAGAGGCTGGTATTGCCGCTGCTCGCAGACTTGAGCAAAAGGGTATCAGAACTAACCTTACACTCGTATTTTCACCGTCACAGGCTCTCATTGCCGCAAAGAACTCATCGCTCTTTGTATCTCCGTTCATCGGCTGGAAAGAGAATAGCGGCGAGGACTGCGCACAGTATATTCAGGACATTGTAACTATCTACGAAAACTATGGTTACATCGGCGAAACACAGATTATCTGCGCCGCTGTTCGTAACGGCAAGCAGATTGTTGACTGTGCAGTTGCAGGCGCTGATATTGTTACAGCAGGTCTGCAGGTGTTTAAAGACAGTTTTTACCACGCATTCACAGACTACGGACTTGCTAAGTTCCAGGCTGCGTGGGATAACACTATTACTGACTGATTACGGAGGAAATATAAATGAAAATCGGATTTATCGGACTCGGCATTATGGGCGAGTCAATGTGCGAAAATATTGTTAAAAATCATAGCGACACAGTTTACTGCTCTGACCTCAACAAAGAGCAGGTTAAAAAACTTGAATCACTCGGCGCAACAGGTTGTGACAGTAATATTGACGTTGCAAAGAGTGCGGACGTTATCATCACAATGGTACCAAAATCAGAGCATGTCAAGGCGGTTTATACAGAACTTCTGCCATACATTGACAGCACAAAAATCTGCATTGATATGAGTACAATCGACCCGTCTGTATCAGTCGAGTGTGCAAATATGATTAAGGCAAAGGGCGCTCAGTTTGCTGACGCTCCTGTTGTTAAGTCAAAGCCTGCCGCTATTGCAGGTGAACTCGGTATCCTTGTCGGCTGCGATGAGAGCCTTTATGAAACTATCAAACCAATCCTTGCGTACATGGGTTGCAATATTATCCGTATGGGCGAAAACGGCGCAGGTCTTGCAATGAAGATTTGTCACAACACCCTTTGTGCTGAAATTCAAAACGGTGTTAATGAAACCCTGCTACTTGCAAAGAGCATGGGCATCAGCGCTGAGGATTACCACACCGCAATTTCTTACGGCGGCGCGCAGAACTTCTATCTTGACGCTCAGTGGCAGAATATTGAAAACGAGAACTGGACAACAGCCTTTTCGCTTGAAAACGAACGCAAAGACCTCGGTATTTGTGAACGTCTTGCGGGTGATCAAAATGTTGATATGCCTGTTATGAAGCACGTTAAATCTGTATACGATAAAGGCTTTGACGCCGGTATCGGCAAAGAGGACTGGCGCGCAACATACAAGATTGTCAGAGGCGACTATGATTAATCACCTTAATAAAGTTAACGACATAAAAATATATAGCGTTTTTGACGATGAGTTCAAACCGTACGGCAGAGTTGTAAAGGGATATAACTTTACAGAACTTTGCGACTATATGCTGACTGAAACATCAATCCCTGAAAGCGGCAATGTTTACTATCCGAGTATTGAAGCAATGGAAAACATGCCTGTCTTTGATGAGGTGCAAAACATGCTTTACGGAGGCATGCCAATACAGATTGGCTACTGCAACGGGCGAAATACCACCTATAACGGCTTTGAATACCACAAAGGCAGCGAGATTAATGTCGCTGTTACTGACTTTATGCTTGTGCTGGGTCACACCTGGCAGATTGAAGATAACAAGTTTTTTGTTGGTAACGAAAAGGTGTTTTTTGTGCCGCAAGGAACAGCCGTTGAAATGTACCAGACAACTCTGCATCTGTCACCGTGCAGAACGTGCGACGATGGTTTTAAGGATATAGTTATCCTGCCGAGGGGAACGAACACACCGCTTGATAAAAAATGCGTGTCAGGCGACCCCGAAAGTGTACTCCTGCTGCAGAAAAACAAGTGGGTACTTGCTCATAAGGACAGAGAGCCGCTTGTCAGGCAGGGCGCGCACATCGGACTAATCGGCGAAAATAAAGAACTAAAATACTGAATTCCTAATTCATGACTAAAGAGGTATTCTTTATGGATTTTAACTACTTATATATTCCAATCGGCGTGCCGACATTTCACCTTGAAAGTGCCGGCGCCGAGTTTGAAAAATCAATAGAATTACTCAAGAACATCGACAGCGCTTTTAAGGTGCCTGACGAAATGCTCCTTAGCATTGACAAGTTAAATGCCTTTACAGCAGACAAGAATCCCGACCTTGTAATTGTGCAGAACATCACTTTTGCAAATGGCGCGTATATCGCGGAGGTACTTCGCAGGTTCGATTGCCCTGTGCTTTTGTGGACTCTGCGCGAGCCTGTAATTGATGGCGGCAGACTTCGTCTGAATTCGCTCACAGGAGCATATTCGGCAGCAAACGTACTGCACAGTTTTGACAGACCGTTTGAGTACATTTTCGGCGCACCCACTGAGGATAATGTCAAAGCAAAAATCGCCTCAACAGTCCGTGCCGCGAGGGTTAAAAAGGCTATGAAGAGCCTCAACATTCTGCAGGTCGGTCACACTCCGCAGGGCTTCGGCTTTGGCAGAGCGCTCGATATGGAGATGATGACCACCTTCGGAGCAACACTCAATTCTATCGAGGCGAGGGAACTTATTGACAAGGCAAAGACCTTTACAGATGATGACGTAAAACCTTACCTCGACGACGCTAAAAACCGCATTACAGGTCTTGATGAGATTAAAGAAAAGAACGTTCTTGACTTTGCACGTCTGTACAAGGCTTATGACGAGTACGTTAAAGCAAACAACATCGGCGCGCTCTCGTCACGCTGCTGGCCTGATTTCTTCACTGCGTTCGGCACACCTGTTTGCTCTGTGCTTGCAATGCTGGGTGACCTCGGCGTTGCCGCTGCTTGCGAAGCGGATACTTACGGTGCGCTTACAATGTATATTTCGCAGTTTTTGACAGGCAAGCCCGCGTTTTTCGGCGACCCTGTTTCTATGGATGAAAATGAAAACACTATCACTTTCTGGCATTGTGGCACTGCCGCTTGCTCACTTGCCCGTGAGGACACAGGCGCTTGCGCAGGCGTACATTGCAACCGCAAAATCGGTCCTACGCTTGAATTCGGCTGCAAGCCGTCACAGCACGCAACGATTTTCAGAATCGGCAAGAAGGCAGACGGCACATTCCGCTTCTTTATCTGTAAAGGTGAAGCGCTTGACAAACCTCAGCAGTTCTTCGGCACTTCAATCGTTATAAAAACGGAGAATAACGCCGCAGATATTGTAAACGGCTCTGTTAAAGCAGGCTGGGAGCCGCATTTTGCTGTCGCTATGGACAACATCGCAGACGAACTCAAAGCACTTGCTAACTTCCTTAATATCGAGGTAGAAGAATTCTGATGTTCAATTTTAAGGAAATACTGTTTTTTGTTGTAGTTTTAGTTTCAAACATAATACAGTGTATCACAGGTTTTGCAGGCACAGTGCTTGCAATGCCGTTTTCGATAATGCTTGTCGGGTACAACACCGCTAAGCCGATACTTAATCTGCTTGGCATTGTTGTATCAGTCGGCGTTGTCACAATTAACTATAAGGCGCTCAATAAAAAAGAGTTTATCCGTATCATATCAATTATGCTTTGCGGTATGGTCGTCGGATTCCTTATAACACGCTCTTTTGACGTCAGCCCTGCAATACTTTATAAACTGCTCGGTGTAATCGTTATCGGCTTTATGGGACTCGGCTGCTACCACTCCTTTTCAAAAAAGTATAAAGAGAAGCAGGAGAGAGCGCAAAAAGAAAACAAGCCAAAAACAAGCGTATGGTCGCTTGCAGTGCTTGTTATCGCAGGTATCGTACACGGAATGTTTTCCTGCGGCGGACCACTAATGGTGGTTTATGCTTCGGAACATCTCAAAGGACGTGACGAATTCCGCGTGACCGTTTCGGCAACGTGGTGCGTGCTGAACTCAATTATCCTGTTCACCGATATCCGTGCAGGGCATTTCAATCCGCACACTATGGTGCTGACGGGTGTGAGTATCGGACTGCTTTTTCTTGCACTGTTCATCGGCAATCTCATATTCAGGCATATGAACAAGCGCTGGTTTATGATAATAACATACGTTTTAATGGGTATCAGCGGCGTGTCGCTGCAGGGCAATGCCTTTTTCTATCCTAATCCGCTTGAGTCGATGGGCCAGCACCAGCGCCAGGCGTGGTTCGGCTGC
>ONXZ01000205.1 GCA_900321905.1 uncultured Eubacteriales bacterium | reverse complement strand
CTATTTCTTTATTTTCTGTATCTTGAACAGCTTCTCTATAATCTGCATCAAGCTCTGATAGTGTAACTTTAAGTGATTCAAAATTCTTATCTATTTCTTCTGTAATTGTTTCAGTTTCTACTTCTTCTTCAACTGTTTCTGTAGTTTCTTGTGTATTTGTACTTGTATTACTTGTACTAGAAGTACCAGCAGAAGTATTATTTTCATTACTTTCTTCTTCTTTTTTAACTTCAACAGTTGTAGTTACAGTTTCGTGTAATACATAATCAAAATCAGCCTTTTTAACATCAACAACCTCAACAGATTCAACTTCTATTAAATTCTCAACACCATATTCATTAATATAATGATTGATATATTTATAGAATTCATCTCTTGCTTGAATATAAATATCTTTCTTTAAAGGTGTATAAACATAATACATTCCACCTACATCATATTGTCCTCTTTTATTAGACCAAGTATAAAAATCTGTAACATAATTCTTAGCTACTAATCCTGCGATTGTTGCATCATCAGCATTATCTTCTTCAATAGCCTTTTTTAGTTCGTCTTTTGTCATCATATTGTTTATGCAGGAGAGCAGGGCGGAGGTCGAAAGGAATTCGGGCAAATCGAGTTTTTGCATAAGTTTTTTGCGGTTTTCCTTTGCGTTTGGCGTGCCTGTGAGCCCAAACTCAAACAGGTCGGCAGTGGTGACAGGGTCGTCGTTTTGCGACACAGAGCAGGTAACGCCTGCTTTTTTTAATGCCTCTAAAATTACCTCTTTCGTCATACCCTCAACGCCGAGTTTGCCCTCTTTTGACGGCTCGCTCTTGCGTTTTTCCTTGCCGTAGATATCGGGGATATAAACGTTTTTAATTTTATCTTTCGGCACGGCTGACGAGATGTGATTTCTTATCATAAAACCTGCGTGGTCGGAGTCTGTCATAACAATAATACCGCGCTCATTTGCAAGTTTTTTGATGAACTTCAACTTCTCTTTGTCCTTGAAAATGCCAAAGCCGTTGGTTTCAATAATAAACGCGTCAAGGATATTGGCAAGTTTCAGTTTATCGTACCTGCCCTCAACAATCACCGCTTCGGTGAGCCTGATTTTGTCCATCACGCGTTCCTCGCCATCATCAGTTTTGCGATTGTTTCCTCAAGCAAAATGTTTTTGTCGATTGATGTCGATTTCATTTTTTCGTCAGTTTCAGCAAGCGTGTCAAGCGCGCTGCGCAGACTGTTTACACTGACCGTGCGGCAGTCGCGAGCCGCGTTGCGAATCAGGAATTCTCTGCCCCTGTAACTGAAATACTGCGTGAGTTCGTTCTCGTTTTCGCCTGCCGCCTTGGCGCATTTTACGCGGTACATATCAACGTAGCAGGACGATATGACTGACAGTATTGCAATCGGTTCTTCTTTTTGAGCAAACAGTGTGTTCAGTACCCTGTAAGCGCTGTCGCTGTCACCGCGAAGAATAAACTTCGACAGATCGTAAACCCTTGCCTGCAGCGATTTAATTGCAAGTTCGTCAATCACTTTTTTTGTGACTTCGCCCTCGCCGACATAGGCGCAAATCTTCTCAAGTTCAGAAAATATGGTCTGTATGTCAGAGCCTACAACGCTAATCAGATACCGTGCAAGGTCGCTGTTTATAGTGCAGCCGCGCTTTTTGGCAGAGGTCACAATAAGCCTTGCAAGTTCCGTTTCAGTCCTTTTGTCAAGGCGCACGGCACTGCCTGCTTTTGCAAAAAGATTTTCAACCGTTTTCCACTTTCCGCTCTTTTTGGTATCGACCTCAATGCTGTCGTACCAAAAAACAATGACCGTGGTTTCGGGTACATCTGCAAAGTATTCTTTGAGCGCGTCAATATCCTTTTGGCTCTTATCAAGAGGGTAGTCGTGCACAAGTATAAAGGTGCTTCCGCCCATCATCGGGATAATGTCCGCGTCGTGCAGAATATCGCTGACGGGTGTGTTCCTGCCCTCGTACTGGTGAAAGTTAAAGTCAGCAAAAGCACCGCCGACAAGCGCATTCTTTAACTTGTCAACGTAGTGTTCTTTAAGATAACTCTCCTCACCGTAAATCAGATATACCGGTGAAAAATCTTCAGTTTTCAGTTGTTCTTTAAGTTCTTTTTCTCCGATTTTGGGCATATAATTTATCCATATTTGCCTCCCTTGATAAAGGGAGGGGGACCGCTTGCGGTGGAGGGATGGTCACTTGGTTTTCATTGTGTATTCAGGAAACGACCACCCTCCGCCTGCTCGTTCCTTACAGTCGCCTCCCCTTAACGGGGGAGGCGATTTGTTTAGTTAATTATATTTTTTCAATAAGAAATTGTACAGCAAGTTTTTCGCCTGCTTTGAGTTTGTACTTATCACGCACATAAGCCTGACCCGGCATATCGCCGCCGAGTCCCTGCTGAGCAGAGTCAACCGTAACGGTGATGTCGTTATCTCTGTTGAGTTCGCTGTGGTGCTGCGCTTCATCAAGTTGAATCGGTGTGTACGGCAGCGCCGAGAACATCAGCGGAGCGTCGTAGTAAGCCGTTACCTTAATGCCTGCGCCTTTTTTATTTGTCAGGGTAAAGTAGCGCACGTCCGCTCTTGTTGAAGATTCCTGCGGGCGCATATATGTGTACTCAAACTTGTCAATCGGAAGGGTGTACTTGCCGATTTTGTAGCCTGTTTTTCTGTCAGGATAGCACGCAGATTCGCCTCTGCCGTACCAACTTACGGTGCTATACTCCCTGTCAATATCAAAGGTGAAACCAAATCTGATTGGGTCAATCTTCGGCACCGCGCTGTGGTATACGGAAACTTTGCCGTCGCCAAATACGGTGTATGAAACATAGGCATTTTTCATATTCGGAACACTCAGCGCAACTTTGATTTTAAGCACTCCGCCTTTTTCCTTCGTTTCGGTCTTGATAGCCTTAACAGTCGCCTTTTTCCACTTGTAGTAAGCGTTCATACCGATAAACGGTGGCAGGAAGTTAAAGATATCAATATCGTTATCCGTCAGCGCTCTGAAATAGTTTGGCTTGATAGGCG
>ONXZ01000077.1 GCA_900321905.1 uncultured Eubacteriales bacterium | reverse complement strand
GGCAGGATTTATTCTCGGAAGCTCTATGCTGTTTCATTGGGGCAGAATGTTTGAAATCAACGACCTTGCCGTACACCCCGATTATCAAGGACAAGGCATTGCAACAAAGCTGCTTGAAGCCTGTCTTGAAGAAATGAAAAAGCGCGGCATTAAGGGCGTCAACCTGATAACGCAGGGCGACGGCTTCCTTCCCGAGTTTTACGAAAAGCACGGCTTAAAAAAAGAAAATGAAGTTATTCTTATGGGAATGGAACTGTAAGACAACTTCTGATTTAACGGGGAATATGATATGGAATATATAAGAGTAACGAAAGATAATATTGAAAAAGAGCACATTTGCTGTGCGATTTCAAATAACAACGACGTACAGGTCGCGTCTAAAAAGGCGTGGCTTTCCGAGCGGTTTGACGACGGTCTTGTTTTTCTCAAAAGCACCGAGCGAGGCAAATGCTTTATTGAATATATACCTGCCGAAAATGCGTGGAATCCGATTGAAGCAAACGGTTATATGTTTATTAATTGCCTCTGGGTTTCGGGGTCATTCAAAGGACACGGTTATTCAAACGATTTACTCGGCGAATGCATTGCCGACAGTAAAAGCAAGGGAAAGATAGGTTTATGTATTCTCTCATCCTCAAAGAAAAAGCCGTTCCTTGCCGACCCGAAATATTTGAAATACAAGGGTTTTGAGGTCTGCGATGAAGCGGACAACGGTATTCAGCTGTGGTATTTACCGTTTGAAAAAGGAGTTGAAAAACCGTGCTTCAGGGAATGCGCAAAGCATCCTCATATTGACGAAAACGGTTATGTACTTTACTATACAAGCCAGTGCACGTTTAATGCGAAGTATGTTCCGATAGTTGAAAGAACGGCTCAAACGCAAGGCGTTGCATTCAAGGCAATTCACATAAAAAATAAGGCCGACGCGCAAAACGCGCCGACGCCGATTACCAATTATGCTTTGTTTTTCAACGGCGAATACTTAACAAACGAGCAAATGAACGATAAAAGGTTTTTAAAACTGTTAGCGAGATGAATTCCTATTTGTAAATGATTTTTTAAAAAATAGCGCTTGACTCTCACGCAATGTCATAGTGTAAACTATGTTTGTGAGGTGATAAAATGAAAATGCAAATTAAAAAATTCGCCGAGCTTACGGGTGTTAGCGTGCGTACGCTGCATTATTACGATGAAATCGGTTTGCTAAAGCCTTCAAGCGTTGACAGGTTTACAGGATATCGTTATTACGACGAAAGTTCCGTTCTTCGTATGCAGGAGATCCTCTTCTATCGTGAGCTTGACTTTTCATTAAAAAGCATTGCCGAGATTTTATCATCTCCCAACTACGACAGAGAAAAGGCATTGAAGGAGCAAAAAAAGCTGCTCACGCTTAAAAAAGAGCGGTTAGAACGGCTGATTTTATCTATTGACAATGCAGTGAAAGGAGAGAATGTTATGAGTGCGTTTGATAACAGTGAATTTGAAGCATATAAGGCTGAAGCCAAAGAAAAATGGGGGAATACCAAGGCGTATGCCGAGTTTAGCGAGAAAACAAAGGATTATTCCAAAGAGCGCTTTGCAGACATTAACACTGGACTTGAATATATCTGCCGTGATTTTGCAGAATTGATGCAAAGCGGCGCAGAGCCAAGTTTAAATGAAGCACAGGCGCTTGTCAAAAAATTGCAGGACTACATTACCGAAAACTACTATACCTGCACCGATGAAATCCTTGCAGGGCTCGGACAAATGTATATTGCCGATGAGCGTTTTAAAAGCAATATTGATAAATACGCCGACGGCACCGCAGAATACGCATCGAAAGCGATTGCGATTTATACTAAAAGGCAGACGATTTGACTCGTCTGCCATTGCTGCGTAATCAGTATATTATCAAGATTTCCAATTTGCAAGTGCGCCTTGTGTTGAGAAATGTATAACACTATGATATAATGAAATATATAAATCGGGAGTTGTTGAAGCGAGAAGGGTTTTCTCGCTTTTAATATTGGTTTAATATTATGCTGTAAGATGAAGGTAACAACATTGGAAAGGATGTTATTTATGAAGTTATCAAAGGCAGTTATTGCAATCGGATTAGTTGTAGCGCTAATTGCAACGATGTGCGCTTGCAGTAAAAAATCAAATTCAAACAGCACAACCGCCTCAACAAGCACAAGTGCAGCAGAAATTGAAACAGCACTGAATCTTGCCAACAATGAAAATCAGGAATGGACTTATGACAGCAATGCTGACGCGTGGATATTAAGCATTGTGACAGCGGTAACGAATCCTGAAATTGAGGACCGGCAGGGCGTTTCGGTCTGTGTTCCCGGTGCCTATATTAAAGGTATTGATACCGATGGCGACGGTAGCGCAGACGTAACAGCAGAAAATGCAAGCGACGCAGTCAAAGGCTCGCTTGTCATCGACTATGACGCAAAGGTGACAAGCACAAACGGTCAGGTTTATACCGCTTCCACCTGCCCTGTTATTCTCAACACAGGTGCAGCAGGCTACGGCTCGTCAACAAATACAACAGCCGCAACAACCTATGCAAAAGAAGGCTATATCAACGTTGCCTGCGGTAACAGAGGTAAGCAGGATACTGCAACCGATAGCGACGGTAACGAATACTATACGGGCGACGCTCCGCTTTGTCTGGTTGACCAGAAAAACGCTACACGCTTTGTAAAATACAATATTCTTCTCGGTAATCTTCCCGGCAGCGTAGACTACTTTGTATCCACCGGCGGCTCGGGCGGCGGCGCACACGCAACAATGTTTGCGGCTACCTCCAATAATTCCGATTTCTACGATTACGAAATTGAAGCAGGCGCAGTAGGCGTTTACAAGAATGACGACGGCTCCTATTCCACAAGTGTCACGATTGACGGCAAAGAATATGAGATTTCCGACGGTGCGTGGGGCTGCGTAGCATATAGCGCTATCACTTCACTTTATGAAGCGGATATGGCAATGGCATTTGAATATTTCCTTGACGCCGATTACGATTTCGGCAGTGAATTCAAGGCAAAACTTGCAGAACTTCTTGCAGAGGAATACAAGAATTACATTAATGAGCAGAACTTAACCGTGGATGAGAGCAAGGTAAATCTTGATATCAATTCCGACGGTGATACAAAGGATACGATTAAACTCACCATTGAATATGACAAGGAAAAGTATCCCGAAACAAACGGTTACGGCGGAACCTATCTTGATTTCTATCTTGCAGAGTTTATTTCAAACCTGCAGTGGTATATTGACTCTCTTGATTATTCGGAAAACTGGACATGGTTTGACGCTGACGGAAACGCGCTTTCAGACAGCGAGGTTGCCTCAATGACAACCGCAGATAAGGCGCAGGCATTTTTAGAGGGAAGATACACCAAAGGCTCATCCGCTAATAGCGATATGCAGGGCGGTCCCGGCGGTAACGGAGCACCTCCGAGCGGTGAGGCGCCAAGCGGAAATCCCCCAAGCGATAATGGCGGTACTCCTCCGGATATGAGCGGTAATGCAACTGTTAATGAAAACAGTAGCGGCGACTCAATGGAAGTAGGCACACCCGACGCAGGCTCCACCCAGTCCTCAAGCGGTAGCACGGACAGCGCAAATTACAGCAACTTTGACGAAATGCTTGAAGCATATCAAAAGGATATCGCCGAAATTCAGCAGGGCGACAAATATGGCAACAATATTGTAAATCTCTATAACCCACTGAATTATATCGGCAATGAGGATACGGATAACCCGACCTGGACGAGAATTCTTATGGGCGCTTCCGAGGGCGATATGAGCATGTTCTCCTCCCTGAATCTCCAGATTGCGTGGCTTAACGCAGGCGTTGACAGCGTGATTGAATGGCAATGGGACGGCGGTCATGTTCCGAGTGAAATCCTCGGCGACAGCCTTGCGCTCTATGTTGACACAATGTACGGCAAATATGTTGACGGCGCTGTTGAAATTACCAAGGCAGAAGCAACCAAGCAGACGGAAAACGGTGATTCCTCAGAAGCAAGCGGAACGGATATTACCTCTTGGGTGAACTACAAAGACGGTAAGGTTTCCTTCTCACTTGCAGATGCGGCTTCTTACAGAACGGCTGGCGCAAGCAAGGCAGTTCCCGGCTTTGATGTTATCGATTACGGACAGGAGGATTACGTGTTCGGCAGCAGCACTGCTGACGCACGCCACTGGGACGAACACCTTTTGAAAGTGCTTGAAGAAAACAAGGATACGCTCAGCGAACTGTTTAATAAATAACTCTGATATGATAAAAGTACAGCCGATAACCTCGGCTGTACTTTTCTTTTGCATTATGCTATAATGAACCCAATAAATCATGAGTTGTAAAACAAACGGCACTTATGTTGTACTAAACGGAAAGGAGTGATAAATTCATTCCTTTCCGTTTAGTTTAATCAAAAGGATTTTCAGTTTTGTAAGGAAGGGCTTTCGGTTGGTTGTAGGAAATGTCCTTTATGCCATAGAATTTAAACACTTCAAAAAGTGCCTTGCCGTAATGACCGAAGGCGACCGCGCCGTGGTGGGGATAATGCTTTTCAATCAGCACGTGGCGGTAAAATCTGCCCATTTCGGGGATTGCAAATACGCCGATACCGCCGAAGGAGCCCGTCGCAACGTCAAGAATTTCGCCCTCGGCAATGTATGAGCGAAGGTTGCCCTCGCTGTCGCACTGAAGACGGAAGAAGGTAATATCGCTCGCCGCAATATCTCCCTCAAGCGTGCCTCTTGTGAAATCCGGATCGCTTCCCTCGGGTTCAAGAAGCCTGTGCTGTATGAGCTGATACTTTACCGCTCTGTCGGCACACATTTTACAGCTCGGCGTATTGCCGCAGTGGAATGCCATAAAGGTATCCGTAAGCAGATAATCCGTCTTGCCATTTATTTCCTTTTCGTAAAGCGAAGCGGGAACTGAGTTGTTAATGTCGAGAAGCGTTACAGCGTCATTAGAGATACAAGCACCGATATATTCAGAAAGAGCGCCGTAAATATCCACCTCGCAGGCAACGGGTATGCCGCGGGATGCAAGTCTTGAATTTACATAGCAAGGCTCAAATCCGAACTGCTCAGGGAATGCGGGCCAGCATTTGTCGGCAAAAACAATGTATTCTCTTGTGCCTTTATGCTCCTGTGCCCAGTCAAGCAGAGTGAGTTCAAACTGCGCCATTCTCGGAAGCATTTCGGGATAGTTATTGCCCATTACTCCAAGTTCATTTGCCATATCCTCGCAGACAGCCGGAATACGCTCGTCGTTTTCGTGCGCCTTATATGCAACAAGGAGGTCAAGCTCGCTGTTTTCCTCAATCTCCACGCCGATTTCATAAAGCCCTTTAATCGGTGCGTTGCAGGCAAAGAAATCCTGCGGGCGCGGTCCAAAGGTGATAATTTTTAAATTCTTAACGCCGATAACTGCTCTTGCAATCGGGATAAAGTCAGTAATCATTTTTGCGATATCGTCAGCAGTTCCGACGGGATATTCGGGTATGTAGCCTTTAAGGTGACGCATTGCGAGATTATAGGAGCAGTTGAGCATACCGCAGTACGCGTCGCCCCTGCCGTTAATCAAATCGCCATCGCCCTCTGCCGCCGCCACGAACATAACAGGACCGTCAAACTTTTCGGCAATCAGCGTTTCGGGCGTTTCAGGACCGAAATTGCCGAGGAATACAACAAGCGCATTACACTCCTCCATTGTAACATCTGCAACGGCATCGAGCATATCAAGCTCGTTTTCAACTGTCACGGGACATTCATAAATTTCGCCGTCATAAGCTTTTACGATTGCCTCACGCCTTTTGATTGACAATTCAATCGGGAAGCAATCGCGCGATACGGCGATTATGCCAAGTTTTACCTTTGGAATATTATTCATTGTAAATCCTCCTTGTAAAAATCATTCAATGCCGGATAGAGCATTTTGAATTTTCTGTATTTTCTGCTATATACTTCTGTTAACGCTGTATTCGGATTAACGGTATATTCAATCTGAGGCTGACAGGAAATGCCTGCCGCAAGCAGTGCACCACCATAAGCGGGTCCTTCATTTTGGATGACGGATAATTCTATACCGAGAATGTCAGAGAGAATTTGCATCCATTCCTTGCTTTTAGTTCCGCCGCCGCAGACGGTAGCTTTTTTAATTTCATTCGGGCAAAGTTCAATGCAATCCTTAATCGCAAAAGACACGCCCTCAAACACTGCTCTTTGCATATCCTCTCTCGTTGTTGCGTGCGTTATTCCGATAAAAGCGCCTTTTACGTTACCGTCATTATGCGGACAGCGTTCGCCCGACATATACGGCATAAAATACAAGTCGTTTTGTGGTGAACATTCCACCTTGTAATCGCTCTCAAATACCGTTTCGTTGAGCCATTTGTTGCAACTTGCGGCTGAAAGAATACAGCCCATTAAATGATACTTTCCGTTTGCGTGGCAGAAGGAATGAAGTGCAGGGTTGCTTGTTTTCACATACTTGTCCGTAGGAATAAATACCGTTCCGCTTGTGCCAAGAGAGATATTGCACTGTCCTTCGTTTACCGTATTTGTTCCGATTGCGGCTGCGGCGTTATCGCCTGCGCCTGCCACAACATCACAGTCAAGACCGAGCGTATTGG
>ONXZ01000262.1 GCA_900321905.1 uncultured Eubacteriales bacterium | reverse complement strand
AATCATATCAACCTTGCCAACAATCTGCCTGACCTTGTTTGTCTGCAGATGACCGATAAGGTGTTTTTCTACTCCGTCAAGGTGAAGGTCGTCCTTTTTGCCAAGGAATTCCTGCACGCGGTTTTCGCCGATTAAATCGGCGCCACTATCAAGCACGGGGTTGATGTACTGCGCCTCAACCGTTTTGGTAACGCACATCAGACGAACATCGCTAATGTCGCGTCCTGCCTTAACAGCGGCTTCCTCAACCTGCGACTTAACGCGTTTATAATTGTCCAAAGTTCTGTTCACGCGATCGTTATCAAGTATAAACTTTTCCATCAGAAAGCCCCTTTCCCTGCGTAATTATTTTATCGTAAAGGCGTATGCCCTTATTATTGTCGGGGATATAATCAAGCAGCACATAATCCTCGTCGCTGTAAATAACTTCAACCTCGCGGAAGCGTACCTGGCTTGAAATCAAAGCATAAACGCCTTTTTTGCCGTTCTCAACGTGCAGAGCAGAAGCGGGAACTTTAATACCCTCTTTTGAGTTAATGCGTATCTCAATTTCCTCTTTGCGGATAGTTGCAAGTTTTGCGTTCATCGTGCTTGATTTTAAAATCAGCGCCGTTTCCTTTTCACTTGCGGCAGGGTTGGCGCCGCTGACAATAGTCATCTTTATAACCTGGTCAGCACTGCCTTTAAGCGCAACGTCAACGCTGTAACCGTCGTCAAGATTTTTAACGCTCTCGGAAGGCACAACGCACATAAAGTACCACTTGTAACTTGTGACAAGTTTGCCGAGGTGCTTTTTCTTGTCTGTTGACGGACTGTCAAACTTTTTGAGCGCGGATTTTACATCTTTTACTGACATACTCTCCGCATTATCATAACCAATAGTGTTTTCGTAGCCGTCGGTGTAGGACGAGAACACGCCCGATTTGTCTGTAGTTATATAACCGTCCGGCTTTGACACACCGAGTTTTTGTGACTTCTGGCGCAGGTCCTGAATAGTTGACATCAAATCGACATTTTCACCAATAAGCATTTGGCGGCGAAGTATAGACTCGTTAAGGTCTGCGCTTCGCTGTGCAACGCCGCCGACATTTTTGCGTGATACGGTGCGTATGTACTCGTCCGCCCTGTTGCCGATTTCGCTGTCGAGCGTTTCGACATTTGCAACCTGACCCACAGTCATTGATTCCAGATTTTCGTAGTACCTGAGTTCTTCCTGTATATCGGAATACTGCGAATACTTTTCTGCAGCGTCAGCAGAGGAAAATGTCATTGCGACATTGCCCTTGACCCTTGCCTTGTCGCCGTCGGCAAGACACGGCACTGTTACACCGCTTGCGGAAGTATTAATCACAGATTCATCGCGCACCGCAACTGCCACAGCGTCAATTTTGTCATAAACGGTAGTGAGAGTAGCCGTCTGCGTTTCAAGTTCAACGTGGGACACACTGTAGAACTGAAAAATTATATACGCAAGTATCAGCACCACCGCAACGATGATTGCTATATTATCGCGTTTTAATTTAGGCATTATTCCCCTCCGTTTCCAAAAAATCTTTTGCTATCATAACCGCTTTTTTCACAAGTTCATCAGCAGACATCTCGTCAGCATAAAGCCAGTTGATACCCTCGTTTCGCCTAAACCAGGTTAACTGACGTTTTGCGTAATGACGTGTTTCGCGTTTAATGCTGTCAACTGCAACGTCTAAATCAACCTCGCCGTTGAAGTACGGTCGCAACTCCTTGTGGCCGATTGCCTGACGTGCTGTTTTTCCGGCGCTGCCGAGCATTTTCTGTGCCTCCGCTACAAGACCGTTATCAAGCATAATATCAACACGTTTGTCAATGCGCTCATAGAGTTTGGCTCTGTCACGGTAGCCGATACCGATATACAGCGCGTCATAAGGACTCTCGTCTTTGAGCGAGGCTTCATTCTGACCTGTCTTGCTTGTTCCGCCGTAGCAGAGTTCAAGTGCGCGGATAACACGTTTGCGGTTATTCATATGTATTTCGTCTGCCGCCTTGCTGTCAAGTTTTTGCAGCATAGCATGCAGTTCTTCATTAGTTTTTTTGCCG
>ONXZ01000184.1 GCA_900321905.1 uncultured Eubacteriales bacterium | reverse complement strand
TAAAACGTTCAAAGTATTTGATGTTTTGCTCAACCGCGTCCAGAATAGCGGCCACCGTTTTTTCAGGTGCGACAGACATATCAATGTAATCAATGCCTTTGCTGAGGTCGAGAATTCTGCCTGCAAAGTAGTCAAAGCACTGCGTGAAGCAGTCGTCAATACTCTTGTAGTGCAAATAAAATGTGCTTTTATTAATGCCTGCTCTGTCGCACAGTTCGACAACTGTAATTTTGTCGAGATCCTTTTCCATTGCCAGGTCAAACACAGCGTTATATACTGCCAGCCTGGTCTTGATAATTCTTTTATCCATATATTTCACCCCACGGCGCTATAATAACATAAAACTATACATTTAGCAAGAAAAAAGCAAATAAATATTCAGTTTTTATGCATTTTTGTAGACTATTCCAAATTATATTAATAAAATGTTGTATTAATTTCAGTTTTATTGTATAATTATATAGATAAAATCAGATAATCGGAGGTATATTGTCATGGATAATTGTTGGCTGCAGGGCAAAACTGCAATTGTTACAGGTGCTTCAGGCGGTATGGGCGCAGGAATCGCCGCAACTTTAATCAAAAAACACGGTTGCACCGTTATCGGTATTGCACGCAGCGAACCTAAAATGCTCAAGTTCGTTGAAGAACTCGGCGACGAGTACAGGGAACAGTTTTCTTACAAACTCTTTGACGTATCAAGTCGCGAGAATTGGGAGAATTTTGCTGAGGAACTCAAGGAAAACGGCACGAAAATTGATATCCTGATTAATAACGCAGGTATCCTGCCGAAGTTCAAGAGATTTGACAGATACTCATATGAGGAAATTGAGCAGGCAATGAACATCAATTTTTACTCTGCGGTTTACTCAATAAAAACGCTGCTGCCAATGCTGCTTGAATCTGACACTCCTGCAATTATCAACATCGACTCAGCCGCAGCGCTTATGACGCTTGCAGGAACTTCTGTGTACTCCGCTTCAAAGACCGCTCTCAGGAGCCTTACCGAAGCACTGCGTAGCGAGTTCAGCGGCAAGATGTTTGTAGGTCTTGTTTGTCCCGGTTTCACAAAGACCGATATTTTCCGCAACCAATCAGAGGAAACTAACGACAAGGGTCAGAAGATGATTGATATGGTTTCAACCGACTGCGACAAGATGGTAAGGCTCATTATGCACGGCATTGAGCGCAAACATCACCTGCAGGTTCACGGAATGGACTCGTTCTTTATGTCAACTTTCAACCGTATTATGCCTGTTCACGGCTCAATGCTGTTCAGCGCGGTTATGCGCATGGCAAATGTTGATATCTTTAAGGAAATTTTTGACGACTAATGAGTAAGTTATACAAATATAAAATTGTACGCGTATTTAACTCCTACGCAAAAAGGATTCCGGAGCAACTCGATATATGGCACGACAAAAAACTCGTCGGCGCAAACCTCGGCGAATACATACCGTCGGAACATCGCGGCGATATGGGTGCGACCGGAAGCCAGTCAACACCGTACGATGCGCTGCGCAAAATGATTGGCGCAGACGCTTTCAGCAAGGATGATGTTTTTGCCGACATTGGCTGCGGCAAGGGCAGAGTGCTGGCGTATATGGCTGCCGAATACGGTTTTGAAGGTAAAATCCGCGGCGTTGAACTTAACGAAAAAGTTGCCGACATGGCGTCAGACTGGGCAAAACAGTTTGACAATGTTGAAATCATTGCGGGCGACGCTTTCAAACAGGATTTAAGCGACATTACCGTTATGTACCTCGGCAGGCCGTTTGAAACGGAGTTTTTTAAAAAATTTGTGGATAAATTTGAAAGTGAAATTCACCACCCTGTAACCGTTTACTACTGGGTTGACCAGCAGAGCGGGTCTTATCTGAAAGGCCGCAAAGGGTGGACAAGGGAAAGACGTATAAAAATCTACTACGGCAAATGCCTTCCGCTTGTGACGGTGCCGCAGGGATTTTCAAAATGGACGTACAACCCCGAATAAATCTGAAAAGGAGTAAAATTATGTCAAACGAAATTAATGACATCACCAAACAAAAACACCTGAAGTTTAAAGAGATTCTTGCCTACTCGCTCGGTCTTTTCGGCTTTCAGGCAATAGTGGGTCTGCTGTTTACATATCAGGCAGAGTTTTCAGGCTCAATACTCGGCGCAAACGTTATTGTTGTTGCAATACTTATACTTGTGGCAAAAATCGTTTCTGCCGCAGCCGACCCTGTTGTAGGCAATATGATTGACCGTTCAAAGAGCAAACTCGGCAAGTTCAAATCAATGATTGTTTATGCGCTTGCACCGCTGCTTGTAACGACAATTCTTGTATTCGTAAAAGTGCCGTTTAAAGGCACCCTGCTCTATGTATGGATTTTCATTGTGAGTCTTATCTGGTCAATCGCAATGACAATGGGCGATGTTCCGTCACAGGGTATTGCGGCGGCGCTCACACCAAACCCGACAGAGAGAACTAATGTTGTTTCAATCTCAAACACAGCAAAACAAATTGGCTTTTCCGCCTGTGCGGTAATCGTGCCAATCGTTTGCCTTATCGTGCCTGAGGGCTCAAAGGTTATCGGCCTTGAAGGCAAGCAGGACGCTCCTATGAACTCACCTGAGTTCCTGTTTGTCGGCATACTCACAGCAATCTTTGGCTGTGTGCTGTTTGCACTCATTCCGCTTGTTAATAAAGAGAGAGTTACAAACGCTTCAAGCGAAACCGTTGGTTTTAAAGAGATGTTTGCCGCTCTTAAATCTAACAAGCCGTTTATGCTTGTTATTATCTCTTACTTCCTCGGCTTCGGCAGACAGATGGCAATGGGTATTCAGGTTCAGGCGGCTTCGATTATCCTCGGAAGCCAGAACCTTGTTGTGGTACTCGGCATTGTAACCGCAATAGGCTCGATGATTAGTATGGCAATCTGCCCGTTCCTTATCAAAAAACTCGACGAGAAAAAGACTTACATCGTGCTTTCCGTTTACGGTTTCGCGGCTTCAATCTTCTCGTTCATCATAGGTCACTTCTGGTTCCAGAATCCAAAGAATATGGTGCTTACGGTGCTGTTTTACGCGTCGCTGTTCCTCATCGGTTTACAGTTTGCTGCTGTAACGCTTATGCCGATGATTATGACTGCCGACTGCGTTGACGCATATGAATACGAAACAGGTAAGAGGAACGAGGGCGCATGCTACTCAATCCTCACACTCACAATCAAGGTTTGCCTTGCTCTCGGTATGGCGGTAGGCCTTGTGTTTGTAGGCGCTTCAGGTTATTATGACGCTCTTAACGCTCAGGATTTCTCAAACTGCAATAAGGACATTATCTTCTTTGCTTATACTGCACTGCCCGGTATTCTTGCTCTGCTTTCAATTTTCCCGATGCTCAAGTATGACATATACGGCGAAAAGAAGGCAAAGATTTCCTCAGAGCTTGCAGCAAGAAGAGATTAATTTATATGGGCGGATTTCTTCCGCCCATTATCAAGGTGAAGATTTATGAAAGCAAAAATGACTCTTGCCGGTGAGTTTAAAATCGGCGATATTGATAAAAGAATTTACGGCTCGTTTAT
>ONXZ01000051.1 GCA_900321905.1 uncultured Eubacteriales bacterium | reverse complement strand
GACTACGGCGAGGGTAAAAAAATTCTTGTTGAATTTGTGTCCGCAAACCCGACAGGCCCTATGCACATCGGCAACGCGCGCGGCGGCGCAATCGGCGACTGCCTTGCGTCGGTTTTGCAG
The DNA here is from genome assembly GCA_900321905.1 of uncultured Eubacteriales bacterium. Classification (GTDB taxonomy): domain Bacteria; phylum Bacillota; class Clostridia; order Oscillospirales; family Acutalibacteraceae; genus Eubacterium_R. Next base: position 9,752 of record ONXZ01000051.1, on the reverse strand, counting down.
TACGCAGGCTACGATGTTAAGCGCGAGTTTTACATCAATGACGCCGGTAATCAGATTGAAAAATTTGCAACATCGCTTGAGGTACGTTACCTGCAGGCGTGCGGCAAAGATATAGAAATGCCGGAGGACGCTTACCACGGGGCAGACATCACCGAACACGCGGACAACTTCAAGGCACAGTACGGCGACAAGTACGCCGACGCGCCAAGCGAGGAGCGCCGCAAAGCGCTTGTTGACTTTGCCCTACCACAGAACATTGCAGGTCTGGAGCGTGACCTCGGCAAATACAGAATCACCTACGACAAGTGGTTCAGAGAGTCCACTCTCCACAACGATGGCTCCGTTGAGCGCGTTATCGCCGCACTCAAAGAAAAGGGCGCCACATACGAACAGGACGGCGCGCTCTGGTTTAAAGCGAGCGAATACGGCAACGACAAGGATATTGTTCTTATCCGCAACAACGGACTTCCGACATATATCGTGCCTGATATCGCATATCATTATAACAAACTCGTGACCCGCGGTTTTGACAAAGCGATTGATGTGCTTGGTGCGGACCACCACGGCTATGTTCCGCGTATGAAAGCGGCGCTCACCGCGCTTGGTCTTGACGAAGACAGGCTCGACATCGTCATAATGCAGATGGTGCGCCTTGTCCGCGACGGCGAAACAATAAAACTTTCAAAACGTTCAGGAAAAGCAATAACACTCAACACTCTGCTTGAGGAAGTGCCGATTGACGCGGCAAGATTTTTCTTCAACCTGCGTGAACCGAACTCGCACTTTGACTTTGACCTTGAACTTGCAGCAAAACAATCGAGCGACAACCCTGTTTACTACGTTCAGTACGCTCACGCGCGTATATGTTCAATCCTCAAAAGGGCAAAGGAGCAGGGCGTCGAGATTACTGACCCTACTATGGACGAATTCAAACTGCTGACAAGTTCTGAAGAGCGCGAACTCATCACTCACCTGAGCGCGCTGACAGACGAGATTATCTCTGCCGCCAGGAACTACGACCCGGCAAAGATTACTCACTATGTGATAGAACTTGCAACGCTGTTCCACAAGTTCTACAACGCGCACCGTGTTGTGACTGACGATAAAGCGCTGATGAATGCAAGGCTTTACCTCTGCACAGCGGTTAAGTCTACTATCCACAACATTCTTACTATGCTTAAAATAGAAGCACCTGAATCAATGTAATAAAGAGAGGTACCGATATGGCTAATATCAGCCCGTCTTTACTTCACAAAATCGGCGAGATGCTGATGAAATATATGTACAAAAATCCAAAGCGCAATATGCTTCGGCTTATTAAGGTCGGCAAATTTGCAGCGGGCGGGATTTACCCTAAAAGCACATTTGAAAAGCCGATTGATATAATCACTAACGAAAACAACGTATGGCACAAATACCTGTTTGACGGCATTGAACGTATTGACAGAGATGTTTTTACAAATGTTGCGCTAACCTTTGCGATTGACGCGGGATATGTCGGCACATCGACTCTGCGTAGAAAGAGAGAAGAACTCGGCTGCAACATTCCGTGGGTTATTCTGATGGACCCGACTTCCGCATGCAACCTCAAATGCAAGGGATGCTGGGCAGCAGAATACGGCCACAAATCAAACCTCACACTGGACGAAATGCGTAAGGTTGTTAAAGAGGCAAAGGAACTCGGCACGCACTTTTTTATGTTCACAGGCGGCGAGCCGCTTGTACGCAAAAAAGATTTGCTCACGCTTGTCAGCGAAAACAGGGACTGCATTTTCCTTGCATTCACAAACGGCACGCTTGTTGACGACCAGTTCTGCGAGGATATGAAAAAAGCGGGCAACCTCGGCCTTGACTGCTCAAAAAGCACAAGTGTATCTTTGGCACATCCGTGTGCTACACCAGTCAGAATTACGAGGCTGTCACAAGCGATGAGTTTTATGATATGGAGATTGAAAACGGCGCAATTTTTGCATGGTATTTCCACTATATGCCAATCGGCAGCGGCGCCGACACAAGCCTGCTGCTTACGCCTGAACAACGCGAACATGTATACCGCACAATCCGTGAAAAGCGAAACGACAAAACAGGTAAGCCGATTTTTACCGTTGACTTCCAGCACGACGGCGAATTCGTCGGCGGTTGTATCGCAGGCGGCAGAAACTACTTCCACGTCAACAGCGAGGGCGATGTTGAGCCGTGCGTATTTATCCATTACAGCGACTCAAACATCAGGGAAAAGAGTGTGCTTGAATGTCTTAAATCGCCGCTCTTCCACGAATACTACAAGGGTCAGCCGTTCAACGACAATATGCTGCGCCCCTGCCCTATGCTTGAAAATCCGGACGCGCTTGTGAAAATAGTTAACAAGACAGGCGCAAAGTCCACCAATCTCAACTGCCCCGAAAGCGTTGAAACGCTCTGCGCAAAATGTGAACACTACGCTGAGCATTGGGCGCCAAAGGCAAAGGAAATCTGGGAGGAAAAAGAACGCTTCCACCCGTTCACCCAATACTACCGCGACACCCCCGAAGGCAAAGCAGAACTGAATAACTAACAAAAAAACGCTTGACTAATTGCTTAGTCAAGCGTTTTTCTAATGTAATTATTTACAGGCTTCATCGAAGAAGGTGAGGGCGTCGTCGATGGCTTTGGTGCCGGATTTGTCGAATGGGAACAGTACGCTGAAAACGTGCGGAAGCGGCTCGCCGTTCTCATCGTCGCCGAAGTCGGCGATTTTGCACTTAACACCTTTTTCTTTCAGGAGTTTATATGCTCGGTGCGTCTGGTCGTGAGCAAGGCTGTCGCCGCCGCTTGTGATAAGATATGTAGGCGGGAGTTTGGCGTAGTCAATAATCTCGCTCAAATCCATAAACTTATAAGTCGGCTTTGACTTGTAGTCTTTGCCCCACAGAATTTTTGTATATACGCTAAACGCGCCGCCGTCCTTCATAAACGCAACAGGCGATGTAAGCACAAGCGCGGACACGTCAATGTTGCCGTCAACCACGTCAAACGTTTTGCGCAGTTCTTCACTTTGCAGAAGCACTGCCGAGTACGCCGCAAGTTGACCGCCTGCGGAGTCGCCTGTAAGCATAATCTTGCTTGTGTCGCACGGATAATTTGACATATTTTTGCTAATCCACTGCAGAGCCATTGCCACGTCCTGCAACTGCTCGTTAACCGTAACATCAGGAACAAGACGGTAACTGATATTGAATACTGTGTACCCCCTGTCTGCAATTGACAGGCAGTAGTACTCGTTTAAATCCTTGTCGCCGTACATCCAGCCGCCGCCGTGAATATCAATAACAACCGGCAGTTTTGCGTCGGCAGGCGTGCCTTCAGGGTAGTAAACATCGAGTTTGTGATAGATGTTTCCGTCGTCTATGTAGGCAATATCTTTTTTCTTTTCAATTTTATCAGGCGGAGTCTGGTCGGCGTGTTTTTTTGCGTCGCCGTCTGAGCAGAATCGCCATACCATCTGCATAATGCGCACTATGGGATTGTGACGGATACCCTTGCCGCTTTCATCCTTGTACTCTACTGTGTCAGATACAACCATACCGCCGACTGCAAACCTGTTTTCATCAGTATCTTTTGCAGGTTTTGTGGTGATATTAATAAATACAACAGCTGCAACTGCAATCGCAATAATTATGCAAAGAATAATAGTCACTGCTTTTTTACCTTTCGACTGCTTTTTTGTTTTTTCTTTAACGGCTTCCATAGTAAAACCTCCGCAAACAAATTCATACAAATTATACTAAATTAAAAATACTATGTCAATACAGACGGCATATACGGTTCGGCTGAATACGCGTCGGTTGTTACAGTGATGATAACGTCATTTTCAAGTTCACCGCCGCCGTCCGCCGTGTACAGCGATTTACCGCAAAGTACGATATTACCGCTTGCGCTGTTGCCCGCCGCAAACGTTACACCGCCCACCTTGACAGAGTATGGCTGATTTACGGTTACGATTTTTGTTGCGGAATAAGCTTCTTTAAACCGCTGCAAATACTGCTTGCTGCAGTTAACCGCGGTATCAGCCTTTACATTCTGGCTGTCAAGATATCCCTTGACAGTGTAATAATCATTCGCCGAATCAACACCGTAAACCGTAACGCTGCCGTTTGTGCTGACAACTGCCGCGCCTGTTTTTGTAACAAGAATGTGCGAACAGTGATTGTCGTAAACGGTGAAAGCGCAGATAAAAACCGCCACCGCAACAACGGTAGACACCGCCGCTTTACCGGCGGCAGATTTTGAAATAAGCACGCCGACTCCTATGAAAACTAACGCCGCGCCGAGCACAACAATAAAACTTTTGCCAAGCACGACAAAAGCAAGCGGAAACTTTGAAGCAGACATTACAATCGCTATTATCAGCCTGTTAACAATCTTAACCGCAAACCACAAATGCAGCGGCAAAATCGCAATCAGCGCTACCGTGACCGAAACTGTGCCGAGCATAACAATAATTACATTAAGCACAATACCGATTGCAGAAAATCCACCAAAAAATATTGCCATTACAGGCATACTGCAAAGCACGATTGAAAAGGACAAAATCACAAGTTCGGTAATGCGAATTATAAACCCTGCAACTTTGTAAGCAATTTCGCCTTTGCCGAGTTTTCGCAGTTGCCTTTTGAATTTTTTGAAAGGTCTGCTGCCGGTAATCTTTGGATAAACAGCGACTATTGCAAGTACGCAAATCGTTGTGAGAAGCGTGCTGATATCGCACACTGCGAACGGGTTAAGGCACAGTACAAAAAGTGCAAAGCCGAGCGAATTCAGCGAATCTGCACGCGATTTGAAAACTTCGCCGACGAGTAGTATTGCAAGCATTATGCCTGCGCGAAGAACCGATTTTGACAGTCCGCTCAGCACGCAGTAGAACGCGATTATAACAATGAGTATCGGCGCGGATATCTTTTTTGTGACGTGCAGTTTGTCAAAAGCAAACCTGAACACGCCCGTGACCGCGCCCAGATGCAGTCCGCTGACCGCTGTGAGATGCGCCGCACCTGTAATTCTAAACGCTCTGTAAACTTCTTGCGAAATGTATGACTTGTCGCCTATTAACATACCGACCGCCAGCGCGCCTTCGTCGCCGCCAACGCCATTCATAACAGATTCTTTTAGTTTATACCGCAGTTTCAGTATCTGTCGCATAGTGGGATTTAAAAGTTTATCGGTTACTTCGTAATCCTTTAGATTTGCTTTGAGAAAAATCTCCTTGCCCCATGCACCGTATGACGAAAAGCCGCTTTCGCCGCAAGAGTGAAAGCGCAGATTGCCGCTTATTAACTGATAACCCGAGGCAGGAATCTGCTCTTTGCAATATAATCGGATATGAATATTCTGCGGTGCGCCTGCAATGCCAATCGCCCTGACATTAGCCGTGTAAGCATAGCCGCTTGTTGTGGGTTCACCAAGGTTTGTGAGATAGAAAACGCACTCCGCCGTTTTGTTGCCCAGCGTGAGTTGAGGCAGAACCACCGCGTGATAAGCATATAAAAACAGCAAGCACGCAAAAAGTGCCGACCCTGCACATAGCGGCAAACTGACTCCGCGCCGCAAATTTGGCAAAGATACAGCGCAAATGAATACTCCTGCAAGTGCAACCGCGGCATATATTGCAACTTCGGCGCCAAAGGCATTAAGCACAAAAAGAGTGACGCCAAATGAAAAACCGATATGTGCAAACGCACGTTTCATTCCGTCACCCCTTTCAATTAGTCTATGTGCTTTTTCAGCAGTGATTTGCCGATTTTATAAGATTCACTGACCTCAGCAAGCATACTGTTGTAAAAATCAACAGCAGACCGCCGTCTGCTTTCGGCAATACACCTGCCCGTGTCGGTAATTATTTTTGAATAAACATTTTCAAGTTTGAATTTATATTCTTGAAAAAACGAAGCCTCTGTATCATTACTGCCGTCAAGCACATTGCGCTCACTGTCAAGAGAATAGAGCGGCTCACCGACGATACCGTTATAAAACAGCGTGCGGGCAATTCCAAGCGTGCCTGTTGCATCAATCTTATCGGCGTCAAACAGAATCTTCGCTTCTATACTCTGGGGAATGTTACTCCCCCTGAAACGGTGCGTTTTTATGCAATCTGCAACGTGCTGTGAAAACTCTGTTGCAAAGCCGTTTTTTGTCAAAAAATCATACGCTTTTTGCGCTCCGAATTCTGCGTGGTCAATGTTAGAATCATCGTACTGCTCCTGCCGTGCAATGTCATGTAGCAGACAGGCAGCGATTAAAACATCGTAGTTTACCGCCGTTTCACCCTCAGCAATCTCAAGCGCAACATTCAGCACGCGGTATATATGCTCTTTGTCGTGCGCGCTGTCACGCATACAGGTGAGCATATACGCCTCAATCAACTCATAATCACGCCTGTTCATTTTGCATTTCCCTTTTAGCATCGCGATTTTTGTTTACAAAGTAGACTGCGATATTTGCCGCCACAACAACAAGATTGAGCAAATAAACAGCAAGCACATATGAATAATTGTGCGCCGCAATTTTTGCTGCGATACCGCATAGGTATCCGATTGTTATAAGCAAAAGGAACTTCAGGCTTGTCGCACTTGCTGTTTTAGATTTAATTGCCTTTACAAGGTTTATCGGCCAGGACAGGCCAAAACATATAAGCATAGCAGTTTCAAGTAATTCCGGCATAGTTAACTCCTTTGGTATAATATGTATAAATAATAACATAAATCGGCACAAATCACAATCTGTAATTGCCGATATTGACAAACAAAATAAAAAGCGTTATTATAATATTGTAAAAAATCTTTTACGGAGGAGCAATTATGAAGGAAGTTTACACTAAGCCTGAAGTTGATGTAGAAGAATACAACACAGTTGACGTTGTATCAACATCTCCTATAAATCAGTTTGGCGGCAACGACGACTAAAAACAAACCCCCTCGGACAATTTGTCCGAGGGATTTGTTTTTTATTCACTGCGCCATTGGTATTTTTTCATATTGACTTTGCCGTCGATGAATTCGACGCCTTCGCCTTCGAGGAGCAGAATTTGTGTGTTCTTGCCGCCAAATGCAAATGCTGATGACGGTTCGCCAAATCGGTTGACAACGCGAAAGCACGGTATCGTGTCAGGGTCAGGGTTAACATGCAGCGCATAGCCTACAACTCTGCTCCAGCGCGGATTGCCTGCAAGCATTGCCACCTGCCCGTAGGTTGCAACTTTGCCGTACGGTATCCGCCGTACAACTTCATATATTTTTTCAAACGTATTATCCAAATTATCACCTTTGCCAAATTGCTACACAAGGAATTTTTTATTGATTGTACCGCTGAAATAATCAATAATATTCTGTGCGGCGAGGTTGTTCATATCAACGAAATTGTTTTTTGTAAACGGTGCTGTGTGCGGAGTGAGAATTATGTTGTCAACACCTCGCAGGGGTGAATCTGTGCAGGGCTCGCTGTCGTAAACATCAACCGCCGCGCCCCTGATAGCGCCGCTTTCAACAGCCGATTTCAAATCCTCCGAATTAACAATACCTGCGCGTGCAACATTAATCAGCACCGCGTCACGTTTCATTTTATCAAGGGCGGATTTGTCTATCATGCCCTTTGTTTCGCCGTTAAGAGGAAGTGCAAGCACAACATAATCGCTCGTAGCAAGAAGTTCGTCAAGCGCAGAAAACTGATAATCAAACTGCGTTTTCGGGCTCCTGCAGAAATAGCGAATGTTCATTCCGAATGCGTCGGCTTTTTTTGCAAGCGCTTGTCCTATTTCGCCAAATCCGACAATGCCAAGATTCTTTCCGTATAAGCCCTCGGTCATAATTCTGTTCCACTTGCCGCTTTGCATATCAGAATTCAGCGTGTGAATCTGACGTGCAAAATAGAGTATGCACGCCATCACCTGCTCTGAAACAGCACCGCCGACTGTGCCGACAGTTCTTGCAATATCTATACCGAGATTTCGGCAAGCAACGGAGTCGATATAATCATACCCCACACCGCGAACGGAAATCAGTTTGAGTTTTTCGCACTTTTCAAGCAGGCTACGGCTCATCGGTTCAAAAGCGTTAATCACCGCGTCTGCGTCACGAATTTCTTTAAGATAATCCGCTTCGCTCACTATGGGTTTATCCGTTATGTCGCAAACCTCAAATCCGTTTGCGCGCAGCAGTTCAGCCGCACCGCAACCATCAAAGAAAAAATTCCGAGCAGAAATAACAACTTTCATAAAATCCCACCTTATACACCTATAATAAAACCTACTTAGCTATTTGTTCAAAGGTATACATGTCCTTTGCATTATCTGCGGTAACATCAATCTTTGTCAGCGTAACGGACGGAACAATAAAATCATCTCTGCCTGCGCTGTACCCGCTGACTGAACTTAACTGATACCACCTTCCCTCATAAAACGAACACATATTATTGCTGTGCTGATGCGCGCAGGAAATGAGCGAGATATATTTATTATCCTTTGTCATGTCATCAAATAACACATTCTTCGGAATATCTGTATATGGATAGGTTTTATACATTGTAAAATCTTTATATGCTTCGCCGTTATCAAAGGCGGTTTCAAAAGATGGGACAGGCATATGGAAGAAAACACTTGTCGGCACCTTCCTCTCATTAATACCGTCAAGGAGCCAATTAATCTGGCTTTCCTGAATATACTCATATTTGCCGATTGCCTTCGGCTTTCTCATACCTGAATCAAGAATGGCAAGCGAATGAGCCAGTTTGCCGTTATATGTGAGGTCAACAAAAAACTGCATATCCCCGTAAACTCCTTCGGAGTTTCCATATACGAAGTGAGGATACTCCATCATAAAGGCAATAATCGCATCATTATCACCGTCAATTTCGCCGTCATTGTTTCCGGGAGCAAATGTCCAAGGAATGTTATAGTTTTCAATCATGTCTGCAAATAAATCAATTGCCTTGTATTTGTCATAATCCGATTTCAGGTTGAAGCCCTCAACTAAATCACCGTTTACAATAACGAAATCATAAGAAGCGGTGGCAAGAACGTTTTTAAGATAAGAAAGCGTATGCTTATCATCTTCGCAAGTACCATTGTAAAAATGCGTATCGTTAATCTTTAACACGGTGAATTTGCCGTCCTCCCCGACATCATAGGTCGGTGTTTGCTGTTCATAAATGTTGCTGTAATCATTAGATACAAAACGGTAGTCAGAGGATTTATCACAATTAAAACGGTATAACAAATAACCTCCAAAAGAGCCGACAAATAACAATACTACCGCAAGAATAGTCGATATAACTTTAATGATTTGCTTTTTCTTGTTAGCCATAATAATCACTCCTCTGAAAAGATACTTTTATTTTACAAAATATTGCCTGTGCTGTCAACAGCGATTTGGGATATATCCCACTCGATATATCGCAGAATGTTTTACAATTTTACTATCAAACTAATATAGGTGATAGTAAATGAAAATAAAGGAAGCTGTTGCACAGAGAATTACAAATCTTTGTAAAGAACGAGGTATTGCCATCAACGCTCTTGGCAATTTAAGCGGTGTTAATCCGTCAACAATTTACAGTATGCTCAACACAAAAAGCCAAAACCCCGGCGTTGTGTCCCTGCAAAAAATCTGTGACGGAATTGAAATTACAATACGATATTTCTTTGACGACGACTTGTTCAATGACATTGAACAAGAGATAGAGTAAAAACCGCCTTGATGAATCAAATCATCAAGGCGTTTTTC
>ONXZ01000273.1 GCA_900321905.1 uncultured Eubacteriales bacterium | reverse complement strand
TTGCTGATGTGTTCATAATTTCTTGGCATTAAAATTCCCCCTTGATGTATATTCTACATCAAGGGGGTTCTTTTTTCTATTGTCCATTTTTTACGGACTTGTGCAACGCGAGTGTATGCAGGCGTTTTTGTAATCCCTTTATGACGGACACCCCTTCGGTCGGTGCTTGTCTATTATGCGTTTAGGGCATTGAACGAAGCGCTCAAAACTCAAATTTTTTTAATATCTATTGACATATAATATACTATATGGTATACTTGCAATAACAAATGAACAATTATTCATATGAAAACGCAAACATTTAGGAGCAAGTGTATGAAAAAGGTATACAAAATTGATATTGACTGTGCTAACTGCGCCGCAAAAATGGAAGCAGAGGCTAATAAAGTTGACGGCGTAAAAGAGGCAAGCGTAAACTTTATGATGCTCAAAATGAACATCGAATTTGAGGACGGCGCTGATGAAAAATCTGTTATGAAAAAAGTTCGCAAAGTCTGCCGTAAGGTAGACGACGACGCGGAAGTGTATATTTAATCTGTATTTTGAAAGGTTATGTAATATGACGCGCAAACAACGTAAAGTTTTGATTCGCATTATCACATCAGCGGTGCTGCTTATTGCACTGTTGTTTGTGCCGTTTAAAAATGAATATCTGCGCTTTGCCTGCTTTATGGTGCCATATCTGATTATCGGATACGATATACTTATTAAAGCGGTCAAGGGTATATTTCGCGGTCAGGTATTTGATGAAAACTTCCTGATGGCGATTGCAACGGTCGGTGCGGTTGCGATTGCGTTTACTCGAGGTGAGAGTTATACCGAAGCGGTTGCGGTTATGCTGTTTTACCAACTCGGCGAACTGTTCCAGAGTTACGCTGTCGGCAAAAGCAGAAAAAGCATTGCAGCCCTTATGGATATCCGCCCTGACACCGCTGTAATTGAAACGCCTGACGGACAAAACACCGTATCGCCTGACGAGGTTGAAATTGGCAGCGTTATCATCGTTGCCGCAGGTGAAAAAGTGCCGATTGACGGCGTTGTAATCGAGGGCGAAAGTATGCTCAACACCGCTGCGCTTACGGGCGAGAGCGTACCGCAAAGGGTTACTGTCGGCAGTGAGGTTATGAGCGGATGTATTAATGAAAACGGTCTGCTTCGTATTAAAACCACAAAGCCGTTTGGCGAATCGACAGCCTCAAAGATACTCGACCTTGTTGAAAATTCTGCTACCAAAAAGGCAAAGAGCGAGCAGTTTATCACAAAATTCGCACGTTACTATACCCCTGCTGTATGCGTAGGCGCGCTTGTGCTCGGTATAGTTCCGTGGCAAAAACGCCGAATGGGGCGAGTGGATTTACAGGGCGCTGACGTTCCTTGTAATCAATTGCCCGTGCGCGCTTGTTATCAGTATTCCGCTGTCTTTTTTCTGCGGTATCGGCAGCGCAAGCAGGCAGGGCGTGCTTGTAAAAGGCTCGTCTTATCTTGAAATGCTGTCTAAGGCAAAAACTGTTGTATTTGACAAAACCGGTACAATGACCGAGGGCGTTTTTGAGGTGCAGGACATTGAGTGCGCGGCAGATATTTCCTCAGAACGCATACTTGAACTTGCCGCCCTCGCAGAGGCTCATTCCTCTCACCCTATCAGCATCAGCCTGAAAAAGGCATATAGCGCTGAGGTCGATACCGACCGCATCAGCGATGTTAACGAAATCAGCGGCAAGGGCGTTACGGCTACTGTTGACGGTGTTGCTGTCGCCGTGGGTAACGGCAAACTTATGCAGCATATTGGCGTGGATTACAAAAGCACCTCTGCTGTGGGTACGGCTGTTTATGTTGCGGTTGACGGCGTGTTTGCAGGCTGCATTATTATAAATGATAAAATAAAACTGACTGCCAAGACTGCCATTGAGGAACTGCGCAGTTTGGGTGTTACAAAGACTGTTATGCTTACAGGCGACAGGGATAATGCGGCGCAGGTTGTTGCAAAAGAACTCGGCGTTGACGAGTGTTACAGCGAACTGTTACCTGCCGATAAGGTGGCAAAGGTTGAAGAACTGCTTGCTTCAAAGCAAAAAAATGACACACTTGCCTTTGTTGGTGACGGTATTAACGATGCGCCTGTGCTTATGCGTTCTGATATTGGTATCGCTATGGGTGCGCTCGGCTCAGACGCCGCAATCGAAGCGGCAGATGTTGTGTTGATGGACGACAATCCGCAAAGCATATCAAAGGCTATCGCGATTTCTCGCAAGTGCCTGCGTATTGTGTATGAAAATATCGTTTTTGCCCTCGGCGTGAAGGCGGTATGCCTGCTGCTCGGTGCACTCGGTATTGCAAATATGTGGCTTGCAATCTTTGCCGATGTAGGCGTTATGATTATCGCTGTGCTAAACGCAATAAGATGTTTAAAATAAAAAGAGCCTATGGCTCTTTTTTATTGCTTTTTACTACATATGTGATATAATTGTACATATGGATATAAAAGATTATTTTTCAGGGCGCGAGGTTGCAGTTGCGTTTTCAGGCGGAG
>ONXZ01000136.1 GCA_900321905.1 uncultured Eubacteriales bacterium | reverse complement strand
GAGGGTGTGAACATCGGCGGCTCAATTAAAACACGCACAGCGTACAATATGCTCAGACAGGCTGCAAAGTGCGGCAAAATCAATCAGGACTCGATTATTGTTGAGCCTACAAGCGGCAACCAGGGTATCGGCATTGCGCTTGTGGGAGCGGTAATGGGCTATAAGGTTAAGATTATTATGCCCGACTCCGTTTCGGAGGAGCGCCGCAAGCTTATTAAAAACTACGGCGCGGAGGTTATCCTCATCCACGACGACGGCGATATCGGCGCGTGCATTGAGGAGTGCATACAGACCTCGCTTCGTATGGCGAGAGAGGACAGCAACGTGTTCATTCCCTCGCAGTTTGACAATCCCGACAACCCGAAGGCGCATATCTACTACACCGCAACGGAGATTCTGGAGCAGGTCAACGGCGAGATTCACGGCTTTTGCAGCGGCGTCGGCACAGGCGGCACAATCAGCGGCATCGGCGAGGTGCTTAAAAGGCAAAACCCCGGCATAAAAATCTGGGCGGTTGAGCCTGCAAACGCGGCAATCCTAAGCGGCGGCTCTGTCGGCACTCATCTGCAAATGGGTATTGGCGACGGTCTTATTCCCGAAAATCTGAACACGAATATTTACGACAACATCTGTGTTATCTCGGACAGCGAAGCGATTGAAACCGCGCGCCGCCTTGCAAGCGAGGAGGGCATTATGTGCGGTATTTCAAGCGGTTCAAACGTTGCGGCGGCTATCCGCCTTGCACGCCGTCTTGGCAAGGGCAAAACAGTTGTTACTGTGCTTCCCGATACGGGCGAAAGATATTTCAGCACAGTTCTTTTTGACGATTAAATAATATGAAAAAACTACTTGTATACTTAAAAGATTACAAGATTCAGTGCGTGCTTGCGCCGCTGTTCAAAATGCTTGAAGCGTGCTTTGAACTCATAGTTCCGCTCGTTGTTGCCGCGATTATCGACAAGGGTATTCGCCGCGGCGATATGGGCGTTGTTTACTCACGCTCTGCGGTGCTTGTTCTGCTTGCGCTTGTGGGTATGGTTGCGGCTATCAGCGCACAGTATTTTGCGGCAAAAGCAGCAACGGGATTTGCCACAAAAGTCCGCCACGCGCTGTTTGATAAAATACAAGGTTTTTCGTTTAATGAAATTGACAAGGTGGGTACTTCAACGCTTATAACGCGCATGACAAATGATGTCAATCAGGCGCAGAGTTGCGTTAATATGGCACTCCGCCTTTTTCTGCGTTCACCGTTCATTGTAGCAGGCGCGTTTGTGATGGCGCTGCTGATAGACGTTAAAGCAGGGCTTATCTTCTTTGCAATCATTGCTGCGCTTACAGCAGTAGTGGTTACTATTATGAAAATCACCGTGCCGCAGTACAAAAATGTGCAGAACGCGCTTGACGAAGTAACGCTTATGACGCGTGAAAACCTTAACGGCGCGCGTGTAATCAGAGCCTTCACGGGCGAGCGCAAAGAATATACCGATTTCAATGCAAAAAATAACTACCTGGCACACCTGCAACGCGTGGCAGGCAGGATTTCTGCCCTTATGAATCCGCTGACATTTGTTATTGTAAACCTCGGTATAATTATACTGATTCGCTACGGCGCAGTTGAGGTAAACAGCGGCAGGCTGTCACAGGGTCAGATTGTTGCGCTTTACAACTATATGAGCCAGATTCTTGTTGAACTTGTTAAGTTTGCAAACCTGGTTGTTACAGTTACAAAAGGCTTTGCTTCTGCCTCGCGCATTTCGGCTGTGCTTGAACTTGAAAACACTCAGCGCACCACGGATGATAAAACTGTCAAAAATTCGCACGCTGTTGAATTTGACGGTGTTTCGCTGACATATCAGAGTGCAGGCAAAGAGAGCCTTGAGGACATCACATTCACTGCTGACAAGGGCGAGGTTGTCGGTATTATCGGCTCAACAGGCAGCGGCAAAACCTCGCTTGTCAGCCTGATTGCGCATTTTTATGACGCTACAAAAGGTACTGTTACGGTTGACGGCAGAGATGTTGCTTCCTACACAAATGACGAACTTCAGCACAAAATCGGCTTTGTTATGCAAAAGGCTGTGCTGTTCAACGGCACAGTGCGTGACAATATCAGGTGGGGCAAATCTGACGCCACCGATGATGAAATTGACTCTGCGCTTCGCACAGCGCAGATTTACGATACTGTCTATGAAAAGGACGGTCTTGATACTGTTATTGAGCACGGCGGCGGCAATCTGTCAGGCGGTCAGAAACAGCGCCTGTCAGTTGCCCGCGCAGTAGTCGGAAAACCTGAAATTATCGTTCTTGACGACAGCGCTTCCGCCCTTGACTTCGCTACTGAGCGCGCTATGCGTGAAGCGATACTTGCACTCGACTACAAGCCGACTCTTTTTATCGTGTCGCAGCGCTGCTCGTCAATTCTGACGGCTGATAAAATCATTGTGCTTGACGACGGCAAGTGCGTTGGTATGGGTACAAACGATGAACTCCTTAAAACCTGCGACGTTTACCGTGAGATTTATTCCTCGCAGTTTGACGACGCTGACAAGTATGTAGGGGAGGGCGCGTATGAAAAATAAAGACGTTATCAAAAAAGTGCTTTCCTTTGTGTCAAAATACAAATTATATATTGCTGCGTCAGTGCTGTTTGCGCTTGTGAGTTCGCTCGGCGCGCTGTACGTACCTGTTCTTATTGGTAAGGGAATTGACCTTATACTCGGCAAGGGCAACGTCGATTTCAGCGGTGTAATCAAAGTGCTGGTTGAAGTTGCGGTTATAATAATTGTCTGCGCCGCTTCGCAGTGGATTATGAATTCCTGCAACAACAAAATCACATTTAACGTTGTGCGCGATATGCGCCGCAAAGCGTTTGCAAAGATTGAAAGACTGCCTGTTTCGTACATCGACTCTCACCCGACAGGCGATGTAGTGTCGCGCGTCATTGCAGATGTTGACCAGTTTGCACACGGTCTGCTTATGGGCTTTACACAGTTTTTTACAGGTGTTGTTACGATTGTCGGCACGCTTGCGTTTATGCTTTATATCAACGTATGGATTACGGTGGTCGTTGTTGTGCTGACGCCGCTGTCATTCCTGCTGGCAGGATTTATTGCAAAGAAAACTTACAATATGTTCCGCTTGCAGAGCGAAACGCGAGGTGAGCAAACCGCCTTTATTGACGAGATGATAGGCTCTCAAAAAACTGTAACAGCATACAGCCACGGCGACGAGAATATGGAGAAGTTTGACGAGATTAACGCTCGTCTTGAAAAGTATTCGCTGCGTGCCGTCTTTTTCTCCTCAATAACCAACCCCGGCACACGTTTTGTCAACGCGATTGTTTATGCGGCGGTTGCGTTTTTCGGTGCAATGCTTGCCGTTAAAACTCAGCAGAGTGCAATAACCGTAGGCGTTCTTGCAAGTTTTCTCGCCTATGCAAACCAGTACACAAAGCCGTTTAACGAGATTAGCGGCGTTATTACTGAACTGCAAAATGCGCTTGCCTGCGCCGGAAGACTGTTTGAACTGCTTGAGGAGGACGAAGTACCTCGTGACAGCGAAAACGCAGTTGAACTGACAGAAGCAAACGGTGAACTTGAACTTAAAAATATCGACTTTTCATACACAGCAAATCAGCGCCTTATAGAAAACTTTAACTTATCTGTTAAAGCAGGACAGCACGTTGCGATTGTCGGTCCAACAGGCTGCGGCAAGACTACGCTTATCAATCTCCTGATGCGTTTTTATGACCCGCAGAGCGGTACAATCGCCATTGACGGCAAAGATTATAATGACGTAACACGCAAATCCCTGCGTGAAAACTACGGTATGGTTTTGCAGGAAACCTGGCTGAAGGCAGGTACAATCCGCGATAACCTCAAACTCGGTGCGCCTGACGCTACAGATGACGAGATGATTGCAGCGGCTAAAAAAGCGCACTCGCACTCGTTTATCAGGCGTTTGTCCGACGGTTACGACACTGTCCTCGGCGAGGATGGCGGCTCGCTCTCGCAAGGGCAAAAGCAACTGCTTTGCATTACACGTCTTATGCTCTGCAAGCCGTCAATGCTCATTCTTGACGAGGCAACTTCTTCAATCGACACACGCACGGAAATCAGAATACAAAAAGCGTTTGCCGCGCTTATGCAGGGCAGGACAACGTTTATTGTCGCCCACCGCCTTGCAACTGTAAGGGAAGCGGATGTTATCCTTGTTATGAAGGACGGCGACATTGTTGAGCAGGGAAGTCACCGGGAACTTTTGGCGCAGGGCGGCTTTTACAGCGAACTTTACAAGTCGCAGTTCCCAAACAAATCAAATTCATAAACTGCATACTTATACACTGTTTACTCATTAATATACATTTTGTTTCAACCTCTTGTATAATTCGGTCTGTTCTGCTATAATTAATTGCTATCAAAAATGAAAGGTGATGAAAATGGAACGATCTTCGGCGTGTGCTATGCGTACAAAAAGAAAAATGGCGAACGCCCTGAAGGAAATAATGAACACTACTTCGTTTGAAAAAATAACAGTTTCAGATATAGCGGAAGTTTCAAATATCCACAGACAAACATTTTACTATCATTTTCAGGACAGGTATGAACTCCTGGACTGGTTATTATATCAGGAACTACTCGTTCCTCTGCTCAACGGGTTGTCGTTTGAAAATATGTATGACAAACTGCAGCAGATGTTCACAACTATGCGCGCTGATAAAAGGTTTTATCAAAACGCGCTCAAAATCAATGGCGAGGACTTAA
>ONXZ01000134.1 GCA_900321905.1 uncultured Eubacteriales bacterium | reverse complement strand
CCGTGTTTTTTGGTTTGTGTGGTTACTTCCATTCTACACGGACTCTGTATGAGTTTTCAACTCTTTTCTATTGTTGCACTTGATAGTATAATTCACCAACAATCAAAATTAACGGGAGGATTTTTCAACCCTCCCGTTAATACCATTACAATCCTAAAATATAATCTGATGAAACGTTATACAACTTGCATAGCTTTATCAAATGTCTAATCGGCATTTCATTAGCACCTCGTTCATAACGCGCGTACATCGTTTGTGATGTGCCGAGGTAATTAGCGACTTCCTGCTGAGTCATGTCGTTGTCCTCACGCAAATCTTTAATAATCTTGATGTATTTCATAATATCACCAAAATTATTATATCAAGTAAAAATGTTTACTATTGACTTTAGTAAATATTTTTACTATAATTGTATTAATAACAATATCAAAGAGGAAGATATTATGGCGGATATGGGAACAAAAGAAGCCGCAGAGCTATGGGGTGTTAAGCAAAGAAAAGTGCAGGATTGGTGTAGAAAAAGTAACGACCCCAGAATAACACAAGACAAGCCCCGAAGTCCTTGGCATATACCAAAGGATTATCCAAACCCATTTAAATAAGTGCGGAAAGATATTAATAAGCAAGCAATAGCTAAAATCATCACTTCATTTTTATTAATTATTATTGGCGGGTTCTTTTATTGCAATTTAAAGTCACATACTTTAATAAATGAGTCATTTGATAAAATCTTTCTTATCAAAAAACAGAATCACGATTCTTTATTTCTGTTTTTTATGTTCAACTGGGGTTGTGATTTGATCTGGACTTGTTCGTTTTATTTAATGCTCAGTGCTTTTTGCAAACATTACTGTACCTTTTTATCAACCATATCAATCTCTATTATTTATGAGTTTTCACAACTATTTTTTAGTCGTTTGGGAACATTTGACGTTATAGATATTCTTGTTCAAACATTTTGTATTGTAGCACTGTTTATATTCTATAAATACATAAGAAAGGAGGAATAGCCTTGAAAAAAACAATTTTGATAATGCTCGCTATTATTACCATAGCATTATATGGAGGTATGGCTATCGGTTGCAGCAGTTCAAGCGGAAGCAGCAGTAGTAGTTATAGTGATAGCGATGAAAAATCACAGTATGACAAGGATGCGGACTATGTTGGAGACCAATTTGGTAAATCCGGAGACGAAGTTAAAGATTCGGTCGACAGAATGGCTGGAGCTATGAATTAAATCAAAAAATGTTTACCCAAAAACAGCAGTAATCTTCGTTCAACCAAAGGAGACGATTTATGTGAAAAAAATCATTTCGATAACTATAATATTCATTGTTGTATTGAGCATTTTTTCTGGTTGTAGTAAGAAATATGAACCAGTTACAAACACGCTTGTTGGAATATATGTTTTAGACTGTGATGACAACGATTATTATCCTACCTACGTCCAACACCATGTGGTACAGATTAAAGAAAACGGTGATGTTATAATAATCCATTACGCAAGAAAAAAGCATAGTAACGAAGATTGGAGCAATGGAACCAGAATTGAAGGTGTTTTATTATTTGACGGAGACAATTATTGTATTATAGAGAATGGAGAATACGAAGAATACAAAAACAATAATAATTATAAACCCGATGTAAGATATGCTGTCAAAGATAATAACGGCGATTTACTAATGTCTCCCGGAGAACCTGATTCTGAATCGTGGACAGAGAAAAGAAGTTCCGAATATACAAGGACAGATAACCCGTCCGATCTTGATCCGCCTCCTTTCCACAAAAGCTATGATTCATATAGTAGTTCTAATAGTAGTTCTAACGATAGCAGTAAATGGTCTGGTAAAAACTATGATTACGATAATGATAACAACTGGGACGACAATGAATGGAACGATGCATTAGATGACTATCTTGATGAAAACGGATATTAAAAAACATTGATTTACTTCTGCTAAAATTACACTCGACGGAAAATGTAGCCCTTGACATATTCCAAGGGATTATCCTAATCCATTTAAGCAATAAACAAGGAGAAAAAAATGGACAAAACTATTAAAATATTAGTGCTCTTTCTCGCTCTACTCATCATAGGATCTATAATTTATTATAATGTTGCCCCTCACCCTACTTACAATGGCTCACCAAGTGAAAGGGCAAGCATTCATGAAAAATATGAACGCGCAAAAGATGCTTACAGATATAGTTATTAGCATAAAACGCTTAAACCCGCAGTGTTTCAACACTGCGGGTTGTTGTTTTTCAGAAAGGTTTGGAGACCCTCCCCTGCAATTATTTTGCAGATTCAACAATGCCCTGGGCAAGGCCGGCGAGTGACTGGATTTCGGACGGGATAATGATTTTTGTTGCCTGTCCGTTTGCAGCCCTTGAAAATGCCTCCATTGCCTTGAGTTTGAGCACCGAGTCGTTTGCGTCTGCTTCGTTGAGCATTTTAATTGCGTCTGCGGAAGCCTTCTGTACCTTTTCGATAGCCTCTGCCTCACCCTCTGCCTCGCGGATTTTAGCCTCTTTAACAGCCTCTGCACGGAGGATTGCAGACTGCTTTTCAGCCTCTGCCTCAAGGATTTTTGACTCCTTGTGACCCTCTGCAACGAGGATTCTCGACTGTTTTTCACCCTCAGCGCGGAGGATTGCCTCACGGCGCTCACGCTCTGCTTTCATCTGCTTTTCCATAGCGTCCTGGATTTCACGCGGAGGAATGATATTTTTAAGTTCAACGCGGTTAACCTTGATGCCCCACGGGTCGGTTGCCTCGTCAAGAATTACACGGATTTTAGCGTTGATTGTGTCGCGCGATGTGAGCGTTGAGTCGAGTTCAAGTTCACCGATGATGTTACGCAGCGTTGTAGCCGACAGATTTTCGATAGCGGAAATCGGGCTTTCAACACCATAGCAGTAGAGTTTTGGGTCTGTAATCTGGAAGAATACAACCGTGTCAATCTGCATTGTAACGTTATCCTTGGTGATAACCGGCTGCGGTTTGAAGTCAACAACCTGCTCTTTGAGCGAAACAGTCTTTGCAACTCTTTCAATAAACGGGATTTTAACGTGAAGTCCCGTTTCCCAAGTGGTTGAGTACGCTCCGAGTCTTTCAATAACATACGCCTTTGACTGCGGTACAACACGAATGTTTGCAAACACAAGCGCAAGAAGCGCAACGATTAATAAAACGATTACTACTGGCATAATTTTCTCTCCTTTAAAATATCTTAAATTATCATTTAATGTTTACTATGAGTTTAACTCCGTCGATTTTTTCAACGGTGACAACAGCGCCTGCGGGGATTTTTTCGCCCGTCATGGAACGCGCTGTCCATATTTTGCCGTCCGCCTTGACCTGACCTGACGGTGCAAGGTTGTCAATATCTTCGGTAACAACGCCCTCTTTGCCAATGCAGCGGTCAGCATTAGTTTTAACGACTTTTGTTTCAAGTTTCTTTTTAACAAGCGGTCGCGTGACTACGAGCGACAAGGCGCTTACTGCGATGAACACAATAACCTGAACTGTCACATTTGCGCCGAGCATATGCGCTACAAGACCTGCAACCGAGCCGATAACAAACCAAATCGACACAAGTTGAACGGTTATTCCTTCAAGCACACCAAACGCAATTATCAGCGCCGCCCAGACGATATACATATTTACATCCGGCATACCTATTCTCCCTTTCATATTATTCATACGGACTACTATAAAATATGTATTAAAGTATATACATATTATATTGTTCTGCCAACAGCAGATTATTTCCATATGTTGACCTAATTATACCATATTTCGCTGATTTTTTCAATATGTTGTGTTTTGATTTTGTGAGATTTACAATCTATTAATAAATAAACACAAGGACTTGTATTTAACAAATCCCTGTGTTATTCCTGTGGTATATTACAACATAGCCTTTTTTATTATACTAATTGTATAACTCGCGGTCAAAAATATTACACCCATGTTCAATTGGGGACAGTCCCCAATTGAACATGGGTGTCGTGCGTTGTGTGTTATCTTGATTTGTTTGCGATTTCCTCTGTGATTCGTGCAACAAATTCGTCGATTGTGGTTGCGCCCTCGTCGCCGTTTTTGCGTGAGCGCACAGAGATTGTGCCAGCTTCGATATCCTTGTCGCCGACAAGAATCATATACGGAATTTTTTCCATCTGCGCGCTGCGAATCTTAAAGCCGATTTTTTCGCTTCTGTCGTCGAGTTCACAGCGAACGCCTGCGGCTTCGAGTTTTGCAATCATCTCGCGAGCATAGTCCTGATGTCTGTCTGCGATTGGCAGGAACTTAACCTGAACAGGTGCGAGCCAGGTCGGGAACGCGCCCATAGTTTCCTCAATAAGATATGCCATAAATCTGTCGAGCGAGCCGAGGATTGCACGGTGCAGCACAACGGGTGTACGCTGAGTGTTGTCCTTGTCAACGTATGTGAGGTTGAACTTTGCAGGCAGGCAGAAGTCGAGCTGGCAGGTTGAGAGCGTGTACTCAGCGCCTACTGCAGGTTTAACGTTAACGTCGAGTTTCGGTCCGTAGAACGCAGCCTCGCCGATTTCCTCTGTATAATCGAGTTCAAGTGAGTCAAGCACGTCACGCAGAGCGTCCTCTGCTGTGTTCCACATCTCGTCGTCCTGATGATATTTTTCGGTATCTTCAGGGTCACGCAGCGACAGCACAAGGCGGTAGTCGGTAATGCCGAAGTCCTTGTAAGTGTCAAAAATCAAGTCAACAACCTTTGCAAATTCGTCCTTAATCTGCT
>ONXZ01000041.1 GCA_900321905.1 uncultured Eubacteriales bacterium | reverse complement strand
CGCCCGCAGATGTCAAAAAAGAAGGTTCGTTTTACGACTTGCCTATATTTGCCGCGCTGCTTCGTGCAAGCGGTCAGATTAAAATAAATCTCGATGAC
The DNA here is from genome assembly GCA_900321905.1 of uncultured Eubacteriales bacterium. Taxonomy (GTDB): domain Bacteria; phylum Bacillota; class Clostridia; order Oscillospirales; family Acutalibacteraceae; genus Eubacterium_R. Next base: position 8,671 of record ONXZ01000041.1, on the reverse strand, counting down.
TATGCGTTCATCGGCGAACTGTCACTCGACGGCGAAATACGCTCTGTCAACGGCATACTTCCAATGGTCCTGCAGGCAAAGCAGGACGGCGTAGGCGCTGTGTTTATTCCCTATATAAATGCCGACGAAGGCTCGGTAGTTAAGGGCATTGATGTGTTGCCTGCAAAAAATGTTTTTGAAGTAGTGGCTCATCTCACAGGTGAAAAACCGATTGAGCCTGCGTACAGAGAACTTGAGGAAGAAAATATAGTCAGCGAAACGCTTGATTTTTTTGATGTCAAAGGTCAGGCGAAAGCAAAACGTGCGCTTGAAATTGCAGCAGCAGGCGGTCACAATGTAATTATGATTGGCACACCGGGTACAGGTAAGTCGATGATGGCAAAGCGAATTGGCTCAATCCTGCCGCAAATGACCTTTGACGAGCAGATTGAAACCACAAAGGTTTACTCCGTTGCAGGCGAGTTGCCGAGCGACGCACGGCTCATTGCAAAAAGACCGTTTCGCTCACCTCATCATACGGTGAGCGCACAGGGATTGACGGGCGGCGGAAGTTCACCAAAACCCGGCGAAATCAGCCTTGCACACAACGGCGTGCTGTTTATGGACGAGTTCCCGGAATTTGACCGTCGCGCAAAAGAATCGCTGCGCCAGCCGCTCGAGGACGGCGTAATAACCATAACGCGTGCTTCAGGCACAGTCACTTATCCGAGCGACTTTATGCTTGTGGCAGCGATGAATCCCTGTCCCTGCGGTTATGCAGGTCATCCCAAAATTCAATGCACCTGTTCGGACGCAGCACGCAAAAGATATAACGACAAACTGTCAGGTCCCGTGCTTGACAGAATTGACATACATATTGAGGTTGCGCCGGTTGAATACAAGTTGCTTCGCGGTGACAGGGAAGAGGAAAAGAGCGAGGTTATCCGCGAGCGTGTAAACAGGGCGCGCGCTATACAGACAGAGCGTTTTAAAGGCACAAGTGTTAAATGCAACGCAAAAATGACGCCGAGTATGACCCGCAAGTTCTGCACGCTGTCAGATGACGCGGACAAACTTTTGCAAAAGAGTTTTGACGCAATAGGAATGTCGCCGCGTGCGCACGATAAAATTTTGCGTATTTCACGCACTATTGCCGACCTTGAGGGTAGCGAAAATATTGAACTCAGCCACGTTGCCGAGGCGATACAGTACCGCGCGCTCGACAGAGTATATAAAACATCAGTTTAGGAGGATTTTATGGAAAAGTATATTGAAACCACTATGAAAAATCTTGAGAAAAACGGTATAAAGCCGTTTTATTGCGAAACCAAAGAGGAGGTTGCGGATATTGTTAAATCGCTCATCAAAAAGGGCGAAAGCATATCAAACGGCGGCTCTGAATCGCTAAAAGAATGCGGCGTGTTTGACATCATCAAAAACGGCGACTACGATTTTATTGACCGCTCAGGACTTGAGGGCGAAGCCGTGCGCGAGGCGTACATAAAAGCCTTTGGCTGCGACACTTATTTTTGCTCGTCAAACGCTGTTACCGAGCGCGGCGAACTCTATAACGTTGACGGCAACTCAAACCGTGTTGCCTGTATTGTATACGGTCCTCGACAGGTTGTTATGGTTGTCGGCAAAAACAAAATCGTTCCTGACATCAACGCAGCAATTAGGCGTGTAAAGGAAAAAGCCGCACCGCCAAACTGCGTGCGACTCAATTTAAATAACCCCTGTGCAAAACTCGGTTCCTGTGTTTCGCTCAAACTTGACGACCCGTATATGTGCGACGGTTGCGCGCTTGACAGCCGTATCTGCTGCAACTACGTTGTCACCGCAAAACAGCGCCATAAGGACAGAATAAAAGTAATTATCGTAAACGAAGATTTAGGTTATTAATCAATAAACGCGGGCTCAGCCGAGTCCGCGTTTTAATTATTTATTCAGTAAAGAGAGGGGTGGAATAGTATCTGTCGCCGCTGTCAGGGAGCAGAGCAACGATTGTTTTGCCTGCGTTTTCAGGCTTTTTAGCAAGTTCAATGGCTGTGTTCAGCGCCGCACCTGAAGAGATACCTACTGAAATGCCTTCTTTTTTAGCGAGCAGTTTTGCCGCTTCAAATGCCGCTTCGTTAGACGATGTTATAACTTCGTCATACACTTTGGTGTTGAGTACATCAGGCACAAAACCTGCGCCGATACCCTGAATTTTGTGCGCGCCTGCCGTGCCTTTTGACAGCACAGGCGAGGTTTCAGGCTCAACTGCTATAATTTTAACAGCAGAATTTTGCTCTTTGAGGTATTCGCCTGTACCTGTAACGGTGCCGCCTGTGCCGACTCCCGCAATGAAGATATCAACTTCACCGTCGGTGTCAGCCCAGATTTCAGGACCTGTGGTTGCCTTGTGTATTGCAGGGTTTGCAGGGTTTACAAACTGTCCCGGGATAAAACTGTTCGGTGTTTCTGCGGCAAGTTCTTCCGCTTTTGCGATAGCGCCTTTCATGCCCTTTGCACCGTCTGTCAGCACAATTTCAGCGCCGTAAGCCTTGAGAATATTCCTGCGCTCAACGCTCATAGTTTCAGGCATTGTGAGGATGATTCTGTATCCTTTTGCTGCTGCGATAGCCGCAAGTCCGATACCTGTGTTGCCCGATGTCGGCTCAATTATAACAGAGCCTTCAACAAGTTTGCCGCTGTTTTCAGCGTCCTCAATCATCGCCTTTGCGATTCTGTCCTTTACGCTGCCTGCGGGGTTAAAGTATTCAAGTTTAACAAGAACTTTTGCATTCAAGCCAAGTTCCTTTTCGATGTTAGTGACCTCTACAAGAGGGGTGTTGCCGATGAGTTCGGCGGCGTTTTTATATACTTTTGACATTATTCTGCCTCCTTAAATGCGTTTTCTAAATCTGCTATTATGTCGTCAATGTGTTCCGTGCCTATTGAAAGACGGATTGTGTTTTCATATATGCCCTGCTCGGCAAGTTCCTCTCCCGACAACTGCGAGTGAGTTGTTGAAGCAGGGTGGATTACAAGGCTCTTAACGTCTGCAACGTTTGCGAGCAGCGAAAATATTTTGAGGTTGTCGATGAACTTCCACGCTTCCGCTCTGCCGCCTTTGATTTCAAATGTAAAAATCGAAGCGCCGCCATTCGGGAAGTATCTTGTGTAAAGTTCGTGGTCAGGGTGGTCGGCAAGCGACGGGTGATTAACCTTTTCAACCTGCGGATGATTTGCAAGGTATTCAACAACTTTTTTGGTGTTTTCCGCGTGACGTTCAAGGCGGAGAGAAAGTGTTTCAACCCCTTGCAAGAGCAGGAATGCGTTGAACGGCGAGATTGCTGCGCCCGTGTCGCGAAGCAGGATTGCCCTGATATACGTTACAAACGCCGCAGGACCAACTGCGTCATAAAACGAAACGCCGTGGTAACTCGGGTTCGGAGCGGCGATATTAGGATATTTGCCGCTTGCGCTCCAGTCAAACTTGCCCGACTCAACTATTATACCGCCAAGTGTTGTACCGTGACCGCCGAGGAATTTTGTTGCCGAGTGAACAACGATGTCTGCACCGTGTTCAATAGGTCTGATAAGGTACGGAGTGCCAAATGTGTTATCAACGACAACAGGTATACCGTGACGGTGTGCAATCTCTGCAATAGCGTCAATATCAGGTATGTCGCTGTTTGGGTTACCAAGCGTTTCAAGATAAATTGCACGCGTGTTGTCTTTGATTGCGCCCTCGACTTCCGCAAGGTTATGTGCGTCAACAAAAGTCGTTTCTATGCCGTACTGCGGCAAGGTGTGTGACAGCAAATTGTAACTGCCGCCGTAGATTGTTTTTTGTGCTACAATGTGGCCGCCGTTTGCCGCAAGCGCCTCAATAGTGTAGGTGATAGCCGCTGCGCCCGACGCGAGTGCAAGCGCTGCGCTGCCACCCTCAAGGGCCGCAACCCTTTTTTCAAGCACGTCTTGTGTTGAATTTGTAAGCCTGCCGTATATGTTACCGGGGTCGGCAAGACCAAAACGGTCAGCGGCGTGCTGCGAATTGTGAAAAACGTATGATGTGGTCTGGTAAATAGGAACTGCCCTTGAATCTGTTGCAGGGTCTGCCTGCTCCTGACCTATGTGAAGTTGTAATGTTTCAAATTTGTAACTCATTATACTATATCTCCTTTAAAATGTAAATGTGTTTGTTTTTGTCTTCAACATCGTGATGAGCAACACATTCGCATTTCAAAAAGGGAGGCGTATATAGGATTTTGTTTCATAACACTGTCCTCCTGTGTTGGTTGTTGTGCTAATTATACCGCTTAAAACCTACTAAGTCAATAGGCAATATGGATATTTGTGACATATTACTAATAACCAACCAAAATAGTAGGCAATAAGTGTACAATCGGCACAAAGCATTAGCCTGCCGCAGGCGGAACCTACAGCAGGCTATATTATATGTATTATTAAATTACTTTGTGTTTACGGCTTGAGTCTTTGACCAAGCGCTGTAAGATTTTGCACCGTATGATGTGCGATAAGTCCTTACTCTTACATAATATGTAGCGCCTGATTTGAGATTTTTAACAGTCTTAGCAGTAACCTTTTTTGAAACCTTTACAGATTTTTTGGATTTGCTCGGGAACTTTTTGTTTGTGCTGTACTGAATTTCGTAACCCTCAGCCTTGCTGACTGTTTTCCACTGTACCTTAAATGCGCCGCTTGCACCTGTGAGAGCGGTAATAGCAGTCGGTTTGCAGTAAATCTTACGCTTGTAGTCGCGCATTTTCTTGTTTCTCCTGATTTCAGGCGACTTGCCGACAAATGCTTTTTTGGCACTCTTGTTGCCGCAAAGTTTATACTGGAACCACGCAATCATATACGGATAAGATTTCATAAACGTTTCAGGATGTTCAACGTCTTTGATACGCGCCATAACAACTTCGCTCTGAATTTTTGCAAACGCAGGGCGCATACTTGTTTTAAGCGGAGAAACAAATGCGTTGTCAGTTGCGCCTGTACCCGAAATCATAAGAGTCGGAATATTTACAAGTGAAGCGTCATAAGGGCAGTTCTGGAACGGAGATTTTTCAAGTTCAACAGTTGGCAGTGAACAAGCGTAAATCGCTTTGAAACGTGTGCGGTTTTCAAAGTTGCCTTTGCTTGCAAGATTAATGCAGCAGCTTGCGCCCTGTGAGTGACCTGAAATACCTACATTGTTCACATTGAGTTTTTTGTAGAATATACTCTTTTTGTTGCCGTTTGACCTGATGAGCGCATTAAGTCCGGCGTTCATGCTCTCGCCCATGCCTGTGTTTTCATCCGTGTTTGTCAGGCACACAAAACCGTGGGAAGCAGTCTTTTTCATAAACTTAACTACTTCGGGAGTTTTGATGTAGTTTGAACTTGTGCCGTTGCAGTAAAGAACAACAGGCGTCTTTTTCATCTTTTTGATGTCAGACGGATACCACACTTTGTAGGTGAAGTCGTTGCCACTGACTTTGAATGTGAATGTGCTGACTTTGTGTGAGCCGAGTTTTGAGTACTTATCCCACACAGGTGTGCTGCTTTTTGCAAAAGCCAGCATTGGTGTAAGTGTGCAGCAAATAACCATTACTGCAGCAAGTGCCATAGATAAAAGTCGTTTTTTCATCATATTTTTACTCCTTTTTTATATTTCTTCAATCACTGCTTCGGCAACGCGTTTTGAGGCGGAGCCGTCGTCAAGATAATTGAATTTTTTACGGAAATTAGGATACGATTTTGCAAAGTCAAAATTTGCAAAATCAATCGACTTGATTTCGTCAATAACCTCGTCAGTTGTTTTTACAATCTTGCCGGGTATTTCGGAAATATCAATATAGAAACCGCGTATGTTATTTGCATAGGCGTCAAAGTCGTACATATAAAATACCATAGGTCTGCCGAGGTTGGCGTAGTCAAAGAACACGCTTGAGTAGTCGGTCATCAGCAAATCTGCAGCGATGTAAAGGCGGTTGATGTCAGCAACGCCCGAAACGTCCCACACAAAGCCTTTGTACTTTTCAAAATTAAAACTGTTGGCAACAAGATAGTGCGCCCTGAAAAGTATAATGTATTCATCTTCAAGCGCAGCGCGAAGTTTGTCAAAATCAGCCTCAGGCTCATACACATATCCGAGTTCGCTGTCGTGCTGATTGTCGCGCCATGTCGGTGCGTAAAGAATAATTTTTTTGCCCTCAGGCAAATCAAGTTCGTCCTTGATTTTTTGCACGTCGTCAGCGGTGTAGTTAATCAGAAAATCATTGCGCGGATAGCCCGCCACAAGCACGGCGTCCTCTTTACCGATTGCTTTTAAGTTCCAGGCGGAAGCAAACTTTTCGCCGGCAAACTCGCTCGGTGCAAGGATATACTTGAATTTTGCCGAGTCGATATCATACTTTTCGCGTATTTCTTTTTGCGAGTTCATAACATTGTCCGAAATCGCGATGTCGTAGCCAAGCCTTTTGAGCGGCGTGCCGTGCCACAACTGAACGTAAACCTGGTCATCTTTCGGGTAAATGTAGTCGGCAATGCGGTAGTTGTAAAGCCAGTATTTTGCAGTTGCGCAGACTAAATCATACTGCGGCGTTGCAGGCTGAACAAAGTATGTATTCTTGTTATCAAGCAAAAATTTGTAATCTTTCGGCGAGCGAAACGCCCACACAAAAGTATAGTCGTCAAAGCGTGGGTCGGTGAGCATATACTCGTAAATCGCTTTCGGACTGTCGCCGTATGACCTGCCGTCGAATGTCGAAAACAGTATAACGTTAGGGTCGGTCTTAATGTCCCTTGTGCGTTTTTCGTACGCTATTTTGCGCTTTAAGTTCAGCGCGTCGCGCGACGCCTTGCGGAAAATTGCGCTTTTTTTAGCAATGTCAAGCGCAAGCGCCTTGATTTTGCTGTCCTGTTTTGTCAGGTGCGAAAAGTCAGGCAGACTGTCAAGTTTATCAATATCTTCTTTGCCGTACCAAATCATAATAATCTCCAAACATAATCCCTCAGACTTGTCGCTATGCTCCTCGCCAGCTCCCTTTAACAAGGGAGCCAAAGCAGTTACTCGCCTGCGGCTCATACAATTTAAGTATATAATTATACATTTATTTTGTCAACAGAATAAATTTACATTTGACAAATATAAACTGCGGTGTTATTATAACTGTAATATATAAGGCGTTGATGGGAACACGGCAGTTTGTCCCTTTGTTTAAGAGAGTGCTTGGCAGGTGTAAAAGCATACAAAAACAGATTGTTACCATCCCTGAGCCCACCTATTCTAAAGGCTAATAAGCCTCATTATTATCTTTTTGCACAATAACTGCGTTAAAATTTTAGTTAAGGCGTCAGCCTTAACATAAAATTTGTGCCTTGTTCTTGCACAAAAATCTTATAATGAGGTGCGGAGCAGTTTAAATCGTTTGATTTTGTTCAGGTTGGTGATTACAAAATCGGGCGCATACTCGCGTATTCGTGCGATTTTTAATCGCCAAGATGGGCGAAAGCGGACGATTTAAACCTTGTTATCCTTTAGAATAGGCGGGCTAAGCCGCACACAGGCAATGGTGTGCCGTACCCCCTGCGTTAAAGGGTTTGAGTGGCGCTGCGGCGCAATTCAGGTGGAACCGTGTAATTTATGCACCCTGATATTTCAGGGCGCTTTTTATTTTACGGACGGGAGCAGAAACCCGCTCCTACAATCAAAAAACAGTAGTGAACGATGCCCACATCGTTCCGTCAACACAATAATAAGGAGGAAACGATTATGAACATCACCCTTAAAGACGGCTCAGTGCTGGAATACAGCGAGGCAAAAACTGCCGCCGACATTACAAAAGACATTTCAATGGGGCTTTTTCGCAACGCTTGCTGCTGCAAGATTAACGGCGAGGTGAAAGACCTTCGCACCGTTATTGACAGCGACGCTGCGCTTGAGGTGCTGACCTTTGACGACGAGGACGGCAAGAGAGCGTACAATCACACTGCGTCACACATTATGGCTCAGGCGGTTAAGCGCCTTTATCCCGACGCAAAACTCACAATCGGTCCTGCTATCGAAAACGGCTTTTACTACGACTTCGATGTAGAAAATACTTTTTCACCCGACGACCTTGAAAAAATCGAGGCTGAGATGAAAAAGATTATCAAGGAAAATCTTGAACTTGAAAAGTTTGAACTTCCTGCAGACGAGGCTATTGCGCTTATGGAAGAAAAGGGCGAGCCTTACAAAATCGAACTCATCAAAGAACACGCCGACAAGGGCGAGGCTATCAGTTTTTACAAGCAGGGCGAATTTACCGAACTTTGCGCAGGTCCTCACGTTGACAAAACAGGTCACATCAAGGCAAATGCGTTCAAACTTATCAGCAACAATGCCGCTTACTGGAGAGGCGACTCGAAGGGCAAGGCGCTGCAGAGAATTTACGGTATTGCATTCCCAAAAAAGGATATGCTTGACGAGTACCTGCAGAAACTTGAGGAAGCAAAACTCCGCGACCACAGAAAACTCGGCCACGACCTCGGATTATTTATGACAGACGAACTTGTGGGCAAGGGTATGCCGATGTTCCTACCAAAGGGCTACACACTCTGGCGTATTCTTGAGGATTATATCCGCGATAAAGAGATTAAGTCAGGCTATGAGCATGTTCTCACGCCGTGTATCGGCACAGTCGGACTTTATCAGACG